>JAZDLZ010000857.1:0-6277 GCA_043801535.1 Pseudomonadota bacterium | reverse complement strand
TGTCCCGGCAAGGCGCAAAGAAGGCGCCCTTCTACCGGATTGTTGCCACCGATTCGCAGAGCCCTCGTGACGGACGCTTCATCGAACAGCTTGGTACCTACGATCCGAGCTGCGATCCCCCGAAGTTCAAGTACCATGAAGCTCGCGTCAACCATTGGCTCGAATCTGGCGCGCTTCCGTCGGACACCGTGCGGGAGCTCATGAAGAAGGCAGTCCGCCAGGCTGCCCGCGAGACAAAGCAAAGCGCCTAGTGGCACGGCACGAGTTTGCTGACTCGGTCGTTTTTCGTACTCCCTTGAGAGGTAACCATGGCCGGAAATGACGGCGCCCTCAGAGAGCTGGTTCGCTACATTGCGACGGCGCTCGTTGATAACCCTGATTCGGTCGAGGTTTCGGAAATCGAGGGGGAGCAGACTTCGGTGCTCGAGCTGCGAGTTGCCAAGGAAGACTTGGGAAAGGTGATCGGGAAACAGGGACGCACCGCTCGCGCCATGAGAACGATACTCTCGGCCGCCTCGATGAGGATTCGCAAACGAGCTGTCCTGGAGATCCTCGAATAGAAAGCCAGGCCCACGTCGATAGCGCACCGCCTTCTGCTTCTTTGCCAGTTTCCCGCTTCCTGCTTCCTGCTTCCTGCATGCTCGACTCAGGTGAGTCGAAGCCCAAAGCCCAGGTGAGCCCGATTGCGGACCGTATCGTGGACGTGAATAGTGGATAGTGGAGTCAGACTGAGAGTTGGATACGTCGCCCGTCCTCACGGCGTGAAGGGCGAGCTGCGCGTGGTGCTCCACGATGCGGCCTCCACTGTGCTGGGTGAGGCAAGTCGGGTGTGGATTGGAGGAGAGGAGCACAAAGTGACTTCTGCTCGTCCAGTCAACGGAGCTTTCCTGCTGGCGATCGAGGGGATCGACGATCGCAGCCAGGCCGAGAAACTGAGAAGCCTGGCGGTCGAAGTCGATCGCGATCTCGTCGCGCTTGCACCCGGCGAGTTCCTCCTCGACGACTTGGTGGGATGTCGAGTCGCCGAGAAGGACGGCACAGCGCTGGGGACGGTCACAAGTGTGATGGTTGGACGGCAGTGCTTGATGGTGATTCGTAGTGACGGGATCGAGCGGCTGTTGCCAATAGTGCCGGAGCTGATCCTTGCTGTCGATACCGAGGAGAAGCTGGTCACGGTGGTGTTGCCAGACGATCTTCCGACCTATCCGGAGACCAATCGATAGGCGTCAGGTGATTCCATAGAATGGATTTCGAGGTAGTTACCCTTTTCCCCGAGATGTTCGAGGGGTTCTTGCGATCCAGCCTGGTTGGCAGGGCGGTGCAGGGAGGGTTGCTACGCGTTTCCTTCACGAATCCTCGCGATTTCACCGCCGACCGCCACCGTTCGGTCGACGACGCTCCCTATGGAGGGGGCGTTGGAATGATAATGAAAGTCGAGCCGGTGGTGGCGGCGATTGAGGCAGCTATCGCCGCCCGCGGTGCCGCTCGACGCATCCTGCTTTCGCCAGCGGGCAAAGCATTGCGGCAGGAACGTATCAAGGAGCTCGCTTGCCTACCGCGCGTGCTGCTGGTGTGCGGTCGCTACGAGGGGCTCGACGAGCGTATTGGCGAGCTTGCCATAGACGAAGAGCTGTCGGTCGGCGACTATGTCCTCGCCGGTGGCGAAGTCGCTGCCATGGTTGTGATCGAGGCGGTCTCGCGGTACGTGCCTGGAGTCCTTGGCGAGGCAGCGTCAACCGAGGCGGAGTCGTTTTCCCTTGGCATGCTCGAGTATCCGCAGTACACCCGTCCCGTCGAGTATCGCGGCCTTCGGGTCCCGGACGTGCTCCTCTCCGGCAATCACCGTCTCATTGCCGAGTGGCGTAGCCAGGAGGCGTTGCGACGGACTCGCCTGCGTCGTCCCGATCTCCTGAATAGGCAAGAGCAGGTGGACAGCTCGCTCGCAGCGTCCCAGGCGGCAGCGGCTACCTATCTGGCGCTCTTGCACTATCCGGTGCTCGAGCGAGGTGGACGGGTCGTAGCCACTGCAATAACGAACCTGGACGTCCACGATCTCGCTCGTGCTGCCCGGACCTTTGGCCTCGCTGGTTATTTCGTGGTGACCCCGATTGGCGCACAGCGTGAGCTGGTGGGTCGAATAGTCGCTCACTGGCAAGATGGCGCAGGCCGCGAGCACAATAGCAACCGAGCCGAGGCACTTCGGACAATCAGGATTGTTGCTTCCCTCGCCGAAGCAATCGATGCCATCGCGACGGACAAGGGAGCGGCTCCGCTGGTCGTTGCCACCAGCGCGAGAGACCGTCCTGGTGCGCTGACGCCCGCAGAGGTGCTTTCTCTGCCAGGCTTTCCCTCCGCAAGTCCTCTCCTCATGGTGTTTGGCACTGGTTGGGGGCTCAGCGAGGAAGTATTGGCGATGGCCGATGCAGTGTTGCAGCCGATAGAGGGATGCGGTAACTACAACCACTTGTCTGTCCGCGCCGCAGTAGCTATAGTGCTCGACCGTTTGTTCGGGAACCGGGATCCAGGCCGAAAATCCTAGGCCGCGTAGAGTGCTCCGAGAATTCGGCTGGTGTTGAAAGGAACCTATACCTCATGTCTGATACCATTCCTGCAATCAAGGCCATCGAACGACGACAGGTGCGTTCGCAGCTACCCCTGTTCCGGGTGGGCGACACGGTGCGCGTGTTCGTTCGAATCAGAGAAGGCGAAAAAGAACGTCTGCAGGCATTCGAGGGCGTCGTCATCAAGCGAAGTCGTGGCGCAGCCCGAGCCTCGTTCACCGTGCGCAAGATATCCTACGGCGTTGGCGTCGAGCGCGTGTTTCCGGTGAATTCTCCGAGCTTGGATCGTATCGAGATCGCTGGCCGTGGTCGCGTTCGCCGGGCGCGCCTCTACTATCTGCGAGGTCGTCAAGGAAAGGCAGCCCGTATTCGGAGCAGGGTCGAGGGTGGTGGCTCGGGCAAGGCGTGACACGCCGGCCACCGTCGTCATCGTCATCGCCGTCGCTGCCATCGTCGCACATTCAGCTCGGAAGCCTTGCTGAGTCCCGGGCCGCGCTGTACCTGGAGCGGCTCGGCTACCAAATACTCGATCGCAACTACCGGACCAAGCACGGGGAGGTGGATCTCGTCGCTCTGCACGACGGCGTCCTCTGTTTTGTCGAAGTGCGCTGTCGTTCCAGCCGCTCTCACGGTCTGCCTGAGGAGACCATATCGCGAGCGAAGAGAAGGCGGATCGTCCGGGCAGCCCAGCACTATCTGGTGGCCCGCCATCAGGAACAGGCCGAGTGCCGTTTCGACGTCGTGGCTGTCGAGCTACTAGAAAAAGGGGCGGCTGCGAGCCCTCGCCGCCCCGACGATCCAAGGGCGGCCCGCACCGAGGACTGTGCAGCGGATGGCTGCTTCGGGATGAGGCTTCTCAGGGATGCCTTTCGGCTGAACGACTGCTAGAGAGCGAGCGTTAGGAGGCTGGTCGTCGGGTCTACTCGAGCTCGTCTTGCGGCGAAACCGTCTTGCACTGCGGCAGTTGTTCTCGTCGTCCTGGCAGGTTGCAGCACTCGTTGTCGTTGTTGTTGGGGTCGCAGCGTGGCTCTTGTGGCATGCCGCCGTCGGGGATGCTCACGTAGTCGCGGCAGACGCACATCTTTTTGCAGCAGAACGGCCCGGTTACCATCGGCACGATGCAGGCAAAGCCGTTCTTGCAGGGAGACTGGGGATCCTTGTCGCATTCGCCGTCCTCCGAGCAGTCGGCGGTGCAGAGATCCTCGGCGTTTCCTGGCCAGTGCATGCACGCCCGCGACTGGCACTCGAGCGCCGGCGAAGCGACGATTCTCTCGAACTGTCCAGCGTCCGGTCCGATATAGCATGGCCGGCCGACTGGATTCTCCGAACAGCCAACGATGACGAACACCGCGGTAGCGAGGAGCGTGAGCACAAACGAGCGAAGCAGTGAGCAGTGCTTCATAGTCCAACCTCCAGCAACGTAAGTGACAAACCTACGCTAGCGTGCGGAATGTCACTCGTCAAGGATTGGCTGCCGTACGCAGCACGATCATCCACTTTGGGCCCCGTTGGTTGGGGTTGGTTGCCAGTGGATTCTATTGATGGCCTCGGCGCCAAAGACATCGATCGCCTTTGCAGCAATGGTGTGGGGACCCGGCTTTCCGTACGAGTGAAAAGGCGACTCCAGTGCCAGGACAGGCTCTCTGCGGGAACGAAAGGAACACCAGTCAACGTGGAAAACGCCAGGCTCGTGGTTCCAATCGACCGCCCAATAGTCGACCAGGTCTACCCAGCCATCTCGAGCAGCCGATCTCGCTTGCGTTGGAATCGCCGAGGGTGGCAACCAGAGATTGCGGAGGACGACCCGAATCTGTCCGTTGCCGGTCGAAACAAGCTCGACAGTCAGCCGCGGAAGGTCGAGAAAACGAGCTGTTGCCCCATCTCCAGCACTCTCTTCGTCCTTCCTGCCGTCCTTCCGGCTCGTTGCCCGCTGCCGCTCCGGAGTCGAGCAATCGACAAGCTCGCGGGGAATGACTTTGAGCCGCAGCTCTATGCCCGCTTGTGCGCCAACCCTGGCCACGACTCGATGAATATCGTCTTCCCATTCCCATGACAGCAGGTGCAGCTCGCTGCTGCCCGCCCGTCGCGTCTCGTCGGCAGCTTGCTGGATCTCGCTGGACTGGATCGGCATTTCGGCAGGCGCGACTAGCACCAGCGCGCTGCCTTTGCGGCCGTGAATGACTGCCGCGTCGTGGTCGGGCTCTGCTCCATAGGCGTGCAAGACCAGGCAACGGTATGGATCCACGCGCTCGCTGCGACTGCCCTCGGCCATTTCGTCGGAGCACTGTGCCTGAGTCGCCGCCTGAGGATGGAGGTGCTCGGTGACGCTGCGCCACCACGACTGGCGTCCAGCTTTGCCGATCGTCACGATTTCGAATGGACTACCAGACGCTGGGCTGTCCTGCCCGAGGGCAATCAGACGTTTGCGACAGGCGTTGACGGCATGCCTGCTGGCATCGCAGCCAATCCACCGCCTGCCCAGAATCTCGGCAACCGCGAGAGTCGTGCCGGAGCCGCAGAAAAGATCGGCGACGATGCTGCCTCGGTTCGACGACGCCGCGACAATGCGGCGAAGGAGGCGCTCGGGTTTTTGGGTGGGATAGCCGACTCGTTCGGAATCCTCCCAATTGAGCTGCTCGATGTCAGTCCAGTAGTCGTCGGGAATCTTGCCGGTCTCGACGTAGTAGCGATAGGTTCGACCGGTTCGACGATCGGTCTTTTCCTGGTAGCGCCGGCCGCCGGCATCGACGCCGCTCCTCATGTGACTCCCCGGTTTCCTCTGCACGACCACATCCGGATCGAAGCCGTTGAAGATGTAGTTGTCGCTCTTGGAGTAAAGGAGAATCGTGTCGTGCTTGCGGCCGAATCGTTTCTTGGATTTTCCGCCGATGCTGTAGCACCAGACGATCTCGTTGACGAAGCGGTCTTCCCCAAAGATTTCGTCGAGGAGTAGCCGAAGATTGGCGCATGCACGCCAGTCGCAATGGAGATAGAGAGAGCCATGCGGAGACAGGAGCTGCCGCGCCAGGTCGAGGCGAGGCGCCATCATCGCCACGAACGACGCCTTCCCGTCCTTCCAGATGTCGCAATAGGCAGTCTGGGAAAGACAGCCTGTGCCGGTGTCTTCCTTGTCGCCGTTCTTGTCGCCGACACAATTGCCGTCGTCGCTGCTGCTGCTGCTGCTGGCGTCATCACGGTTGGCACCGGGATTGATCCTGGTGGTGATGGAGAATCGTTCGCCGGTGGCGAAGGGCGGATCGAGGTAGATGAGATCGATCTTCCCGGCTAGCTCGGATAGCAGGGATCGCTCGACGAGCAGGTTGTCTCCCCACACCAACCTATTTCGCCAGCCAGAGTGTTCTTCGTGGCTCGCACCGGGACAGCGGTCGGCGGCGAACAGCGCAATTTGCTGGGGGGCAGCTTGTGCAGTCCTTCCTGGTGAGTCGAAGACCTCTAGAGTCTCGAGGCTCCTAACCATCTCCATCGGGAACCGGCACACCCAAGAGGAAGGCGTCCCATGTCACTCGAGCTGTATATCATCGCCGTATTCGGCTTGGTAGGAAAACCTGGGTGTGTCCTGAGGGATCCCCTCATTTTTCTGGAGAATCCGGGCATGGCGCGGGAATTTCGGAAGGCTCTTTCCTGTTAGTAGAGGTATGAGCCAGACCAAGAACCGCTCGTCTCGCCGCCGCACATCGTCCGGTCCCCGGTTTCGC
>JAZDLZ010000828.1:0-21290 GCA_043801535.1 Pseudomonadota bacterium | reverse complement strand
TCGGGCATGATGCCGAAAAGGAAACCCACCGTCGTGCCTAGCGCGGCAATCTGAGCCAAGGCTAAGTCAACGAAGATGACTCTTCGCTTGAGCACGTGGATGCCGAGATAGGTATGAATGGCTACGAGCACCAGGCACTCGACAAATGGTGCCGCCATCAATTCGAGCATGAACATTGCGCGCTCCTAGCCGTTCAGGCGCTCGCCCGCGCTGTTTGTTCGAAGGCCCTTTTCAGCTCGCGGATCCAGATATCGAACTGGTCAAAGAATGTTTTCATTCCCGGCTGACCGCCCGGACCGAGTGCCACGATCACCGGAACGGCGTTGACCTTCGTCGCGACCTTCCTGACCTGGGCGACGTCGAAGTAGTTCTCGGCCCACATCACCCTTATGTTCTGCGCCTGCATCTTCTCCATGACGCTGGCGATGTGGCCAGGGGTTGGCGGGATGCCCGGTTTTGGCTCGAGATAGTCGACGATCTCGAGTCCGAAGAGCTGGGCGAAATAGGTGATGTTCTTGTGATAGGCGACGATCTTCTTGCCACGAAGCGGCGCGGCCGCCTTCATCCAACCACCGAGCATCTCGATGAGCGGCCTCCCCTTGTATTGCTTGTTCTCGAGGAAGGAGACTAGCTTGCCGCTCTGAGCGAGGTCGGAGAGTGTCTTGCCTCCGAGCAGCTCGATCAGCTCGACGCCAAACGTGCGTCGATCGATTTCTTCCTTGAAGCGAGCGAGGTTCCTCTCGAAGAGCTCAGCGTGCGCGGGTGCGTTCCTCTTGAGCCCGACGCAAATGTTCTCGGCGATGATCTTGCCGTTGAGAGGGCTGGTGTGGATGTGCGGATTGCCGTAGATATGAACGTCACCCTCGGCACGCGAGATCGTAATCGGTGTCTCGAGGATTTTGAGGCCCGCGCTCGCCGAGACGTACCCCTTCTTCCCACTGCGGATGTTCGGGTTGCCGGACATGTCGACCAGCGCCGGCGACCACATCTCCAGATCCATGCCCGTGGCGACGTAGACGTCGGCTTCCTTCAGTAGCACGGCGAGACTTGGCTTGGGACGAACGATGTGCGGATCCTGGTTTCCTTCCACGATGTGGAAGACCTCGATCTTGTCGCCACCGATGTACTCTGCGATCGAGTGATACGCCGAATTGGTGACGACGACTTTGAGCTTGCGGTCATCTCCCATTGCCGGAGCCACGACGGACAGCGTCATGACCAAGACGGCGAGGACTATTGCAATGTGTTTGTTCATGTCAGTTCCTCCTGAAGTCTTCTTTGCTTTCGTTTCTGCTTTTCTTCTCGTATTCGCCCAATGCCGCCCAGATGCCGAGCAACGCCTCGATGTTCCTCAGTACTGTCTCGATCCCGCCGAGCACTGGCTTGGCATGGCTCAGCACCATGTCAATGCTGCCGAGCGCTTCCTCGACCTTGCACAGGGCCACCTCGAGGGTGCGCACCGATTCGTCGACTCTGCCGAGCGCTTCGCTCCGACCTTGCTCGGCGCGACCTGCCGATCCCGCTCTGGTGTCCCTCATCGTTCTCTCTCCTCAGTACTTTTCATGCTTGTGCGGCCCAGCCGCGAAGTCGACTTGCAGTAGCAGTCGGTTGTCCGTTCGTCTGCTCAGACTCTGATCCGGAGCCCGATATGGAATGTCCTGTCCGTGCCGGAGCTCGAGTCGCACGTAGACGAACTCGCTCTGCCAGAAGGTCAGGTAGGGCACCAAGTCCCAGGCGACGTCTTCGCTGCCACGCACCGTCGGTAACGCAACGTCGCCACGAGCTCCCAGGAACCAGCGAGCAGATAACTGGTACTGCAGGTACGAATAGGCGCCCCAGGAGTGCTGAATCACGCCCGCGCTCGCATTCGCCTCTGCACCAGTGTCGCCGGCGGCGGGCGCAAGCTCCTTGTTGGCATAGTAGAGCTCTGTCCTCCAGGTTACCGACCGGTAGCGGGCTCGCTGCGGTGGCGACCAATACACGGTCATGTCGGCCCCTGCCACGATCGTCCTGCGCCATGGCTCGTCTACGAGCTTGTTCTCGTCGCCAAGCACGCCCCGTCTGTTGTTGACACCCATCATTCCCGTGAGTCCCAGCTCGAAGTACGTACTGCGGTTCAGGTCGTAGTAGCTCTTCAGGCGCAGCATCGAGCTGGGGATGCTGTAGTGCTCCCCGGCAAACAGCGTCTTGTTGCTGCCGTCCACGACTTCCAGCGTGAGCTCGTTGGCGTCTGCCCAGAGCGGCGGCATGAGCCACTTGATCATCACCCCGTTGCCGACGAGTCCCTCCTCGCCGAGCACGAGCTCGAGCGCAAGAGGATACTGGGTCTGATCGAGGTCGTGCTCGTGCCAGCGGTTGACGACTCCGAAGTTCTCGCGAAACCGACCAACGCTGATCGATACCGACGGGACGAGCCCGAACCAGCTAACGTAGACCTCCTCGAGATGGAGCCCATGACCGGGGGCGAGGTGCAGAGCACTCTTGAACATCGAGTACGGGTCGAGGACATGCTGAAAGTGCAGGCCGATCGCGCGAACTGGCAGTCCGCTCCGGTCAGCCTCGCTGGCGTAGAATCGGTCGTTCGCGAAAACCAACGCCGGCAGTAGATCCGCCGAGAACGTGAGCTCGGGATTGAGCTTCTGCAGCGCCAGACCACCCTCGAGAAACTCGCGCTGGTCCGGTTTCGGTTCTTCCTGCGCCGCCCGCGCCTCGTTCACCGCATCCTGGATCATACGTTCGGTGCTCTCGTTCTCGATCTGGGTGGCGAGAGCCTCGTGCTTCCGCTCGAGATCTGCGATCCGCTCCTCGAGCAGAAGCGCGCCCGTCCCGACCGTTGCTGTGGACTGCCCCGGTGGCTCGGCCGCCGCCGTCCTCGGCGGCAATGACGCGTCGGCGCCGGGCGTTGGCCTGACCTGCTGTGCCTGCGCCGAAGCACCGAGCCAGCAGAGTACGATGACGGCGGCGACCCCCTTGGCGGGGTTGCCGATCTGCCGGTGCGGGCGGCCCTCGCCCGGCAAATGCCGGACTATCCCGACCGGTATTGGAACCGGATAGTTATTCCCTCGAGTCATGATTCGTCGTCTCCTCTCGCGCGCCGTTCGCGACAACGACAGCAAGGAGTCGTCAACCGCCCACCTCGAGCGTGCGTTCGACGCGCGTCTTCGTCTCGTTCCTGCCTATTGGCCGCCTTTCGACTCAAGCGTCCAGCAGACCTACAGAGATGCGTTTGGCACTGCCTTCTCCCTCGCGGTGCGCCAGGAAGACGCCGTGCGTGGGTTGTCTAGCCTGCGAAGGCAGCAGACGCGCGTTCGGCTCTAGCCGCAGCTCTCGTCTGCTGTCTCAGCTCGTCGAGAAGCCTAGACAAGAACGAAGGGAGGGGACGTCTTGGGAGCAGTCAGGAGTAGCGGACAGGAGACGAATCCATCCGGCCAGAGCAGCACCAGAGAGCCAGTGAACAGGGGCTGGCCGACTGGCGCTGGGTA
Organism: Pseudomonadota bacterium; assembly: GCA_043801535.1. GTDB lineage: Bacteria > Myxococcota_A > Polyangia > Haliangiales > SHYZ01 > JAZDLZ01. The sequence continues at coordinate 17,808 of JAZDLZ010000828.1, read as the reverse complement.
GCTGCGGTGGAGAAGCCGGGGGTCGCGGGTCGTGCCGGAGTTGAGGATCGAGCACCCGACGTGCGCCGAATGAGTAGATCCAGTCGGAATAGTCAGCCGGCGAGAGCCGTCTTCCCCTCCAGCTGCGGTCGCGTCGGCAGGATGGGCATCGGCGGCTGGGCCTTTCCCGGGGATGTCCTCGACCTGATGGTGCTTTTCGCAATAGTGGTGGTTGTGATCGGCGAAGACGAGATGAGCGACCTGGACAAGCGGAGAAGAAACGAACCATGCCGCCAAGTAGCCAGCCAGGGCAGCACGCAGCACCGAGCGGGCTCGCTCCACGAAGGCGCGCTTGCCCTGCCTCATCGGACGCGGAGGCTTGCTGTGAGGCTCCAGGCTCACGGAGTCCGACTGTTAGAACGATCGGCTGGAAATGTCAACAAGCACTTTGCCGGCGCTGGGTCCGTGGTTGACCGGGACAGCGTCCTTGGTGAGGCGTCGCTGTTCTCCACCGATTGCTGGCATGGCGAACACCTCGACTGAAAACTGGCTCGCCGCGTCGCGGGTGGAAGTGAAATAGATGCGCTGGCTGTCGGGCGAATAGCACGGGTCGTCGGCAACGCCGGGATCGTGGGTAAGGCGGGTCATCTGGCCGGTGTCGGTGGCGAGGACGTAGACATCGAGGTCTCCACCACCGCTCTCGCCGCTGGCATGCCGGTTGGAGGCGAAGGCGATCTGCCGCCCGTCCGGCGAGAAGGCCGGACGAAGGTCGCGCACCCAGCGCAATCCCATGGGCGGTCTCGTTAGCCTGCGCAGGGAGCTGCCGTCGACTGTCACTTGCCACAAGCCTGTGCCGAGGCGTTCCCGTCGATCGGCCGAGAGCACGATGGTCTTCCCGTTTGGCGCCCAGGCCGGCCAGCCTACCGACTCCGGGTTGTCGTCGCTGCCCTCGAGCAACAGCCTGGGCTGTCCGTTTCCCTCGAGGTTGTCGAGAAGGAAGAGATCTCTCCGCTCGCCTTCTCGCCCCCGCATGAACGCAATGCTGCTGCCGGAGGGCGACCAGGCTGGCTGCACCTCGCCGCCGCCAGTGCCGTCGGTAACCGGTTCGACGGCAAGGCTGTCCAGGGACACGAGGTAGATCCTCGATGCCCCGTCGACCACCGAGGAGAAAGCGACCCGGTCACCGCGCGGACTGAGCGCTGGTGTCTGGTCTGGCACACTCCCACCGCTGGTCGAGCGCATTGCTCCCGAGCCATCAGGCTTCATTAGCCAGATGGAGCCTTCGTGCACCAGGGCGATGCGTTCAGCAGGATCCTTCGCCTCTGGAAGCGGTGTCCCCGCCGCCACCGATCTCGGTCCGCCCTCGGTCATGGTTGGTTGCTGCGAGGGCGAAGGACTGCCCTTGCCGACGCGGGTTGCTACTGGGAGCTCCGGGCCACCACACGACATGGCGATCAGCAGCACTGGTAGCATGCCGCCGCATGCTGGCGATTGGCAACGACAGGTGAGCGGCTTGCTCGGCACGGTCGGCGGGTCATCCGACGCCGGCGCTGTCGCCCGATCTTCTGTCAATGCTATTCGATCGCCCCAGATATCAGGTACCATGCGCGGCAGTTTACAATGCCGAGTCGGTCTTGCGCGACCCAAAGCTAACCTTCCTGCACGCGAGGTAGTCCATGCGGTCCCTTGAAGCTCCTTTCCAGTCTTGTCGCATTGCCGGCAGGAGTTGGCTCGTCCTGATGGCAGTCGTGGCCTTCGTCGTCGTGATTGCAGCCCCTCGAGAAGCTGACGCCGACGGCAGGTCGTTCGGCCTGGGGCTGATCATCGGCTCGCCGACCGGAATATCGGGCAAGTACTACGTGCGCGGCACGAATGCCATCGACTTTGCCGTCGGAGAGGCAATGTTCGAAGCCAGGGGGCTGCAGATTCATGCCGACTATCTGTGGCATCCGTGGATTCCGGCAAGAGGGTCGACCTTTGACCTGAAGATCGCGATCGGGGTGGGCGGGAGAGCCATAGACCACTCTCGTGACCGCCATGACAACGATAACGACGACGACCACCTCCATTTGGGAATGAGAGTTCCTTGTGGGTTGGTATTCGATTTCTCCAGAGCTGGCGTACCGCTCGACGTCTTTGGCGAAGTCGCGGTAGTGGTCGATATGTTTTTCGGCGATGTCCACGACGACTTGTTTGGCGCGGACGTGAGCGCCGGCTTTGGCGCCCGCTACTACTTCTAACCGCGCGAGAATAGCAGTACAGGGCGATGCCAATCCTTTGCCCGCTGGTGCCCGCTGGTGCCCGCTGGATGAATGAGAGCAGGGGGTTGGGGGTTGAGCTGTGTGGCACGTTCATTGCTATTCACAAAATTCATGATCGGCTATCGACGCCGCGATGCGAAGATGGACCGGAGGTGTGCGTTTTGTGGTCGCGCCCGCCACGAAGTGCGCAAGCTGGTGGCTGGACCGAGTGTCTACATCTGTGACCGGTGCATTGCGGTCTGTAAGCAGCTATTGATCGACGAGCGTCTCGGCTTCTCGATCTCCGGTCCTCGCCCCCCTTCTCCCCGCGATATTGCTCGCCGGCTTGACGAATACGTTGTCGGCCAGGAACGGGCCAAACGAGTCCTCACCGTTGCTGTCTACAACCATCTCAAGCGGATTGCGGTGCGAGGCCACGCGGGCGGAGTCGAGCTGACCAAAGGCAATATTCTGATGGTTGGACCGCCGGGAACGGGCAAGACGCACCTGGCCCGTACTCTGGCCAGAGTCCTCGACGTTCCGTTCACGATTGCTGATGCCACTCCCTTGACCCAGGCTGGGTACGTTGGCGAAGACGTCGAGTCGATTATTGCCAAGCTGCTCCGCGTCGCCGGCAGTGATCCCGAGCGTGCTGCCCAGGGCGTCGTGTATCTCGACGAGGTGGACAAGCTGGCAAAGCGGGTCAGTCACGACCGCGACGTATCCGGAGAAGGCGTTCAGCAAGGCCTCCTGAAGATTCTCGAAGGAAAGCGAGTGCAAGTGCGAATAGGTGGAGACCGGGCAACCGGGCTCGGCGCCGAAGTCGTCGAGGTCGATACCTCGAACGTGCTTTTCATCGCTGGCGGTGCCTTTGCCGGATTGAGCAGAATGGTTGCGCAACGCAAAAAAGGCGGGCTGGCCGGGTTCCGTCGCGATCGTGTCAGCAGTGGTGGCAACGGTTCCGACCCGAAGCAGGAATTGGAGGCGCTCGAGGAGATACGCAGCGAGGACCTGCACAAATTCGGATTCCTCCCCGAGTTCGTCGGCCGCTTCCCGGTAACCGTGTCACTGGACTCTCTCGATGAGCCCGCCATGGTCCGGATACTGACCGAGCCCAAGGATGCCTTGATCCGCCAGTATCAGCGACTCTTCTCGATGGAGGGTGCCAGGCTCGACTTTACCAGCGACGCATTGCAGGCCATTGCTTGTCGTGCTCTCGCCAGAGGCACCGGCGCTCGCGGATTGCGCAGTGTTCTTGAGGATTTGCTCCTCGACGCAATGTTCGAGCTCCCTTCTGTTGGCGGTGGCACCTGGCTCGTCGACGAAAATGCGGTGCGCGACAATCGAGTAGTGCGAGCCGAGCCCGGCCGCAGCGCTGCGTAGGAGACCCACAGATTCTGTTGAGGAGCCTTATTTTTTTTGCCCGCGATCTGGGCGCGTGATAACCTGCCGGCCGCTGTGATGGACACAATCACCCTTCGTTCCTACACGATCCTCGATTCTCTCCAACCACAACTGGCAACTCTGCTGGGAAAGACAACTGATGGGTTTCTCCCGATTCCTGGGCAATCGTCGCTGTTTGTCGAGGTGACGCCAGGCACCGCGATCCACCGCATTACTGACGTTGCGCTGAAGGCGACGAAGGTGCAGCCGGCCATGCAGGTCGTCGACAGAAGCCGAGGGCTGCTCGAGCTGCACCACGAGGATCGAGCCGAGGTGCGGGCTGCTGGCCGCGCCATCCTGGGGCATCTCGAGCTCAGGGAAGAGCAGCGCCTGAGACCGAAAGTCGTGATGAGCCAGACTATTCATGCGCTCGAGGCCTATCACGTTCAGATTATCAATCGTACGTCCCAGGGGATGATGGCTCTTCCGGGGGATTCGCTCTTCATTCTGGAAATCGAGCCCTCTGGCTACGTGACCCTGGCAGCGAACGAGGCCGAGAAAGCTGCGCGGGTGAATCTGGTGAGTTGTGCTCCTTGCGGTACGGTCGGACGGCTGTGCCTGGCTGGTCCGCGGCACGAGATTGAATCGGCAGCGACTGCGGCGCTGAGCATCCTCAATGCGACCGTGGGCGCAGAGCTACCTCCGAATATGTATCCGTAGCCAGTTAGGAGCCGTCGCTCTCTCTCGTCTCGCTCTCTCTTCTGATGACTCGGGTCGCTGATTCAGGTCGAGGAGTCTGGGCGCCGTTGTCGATCGGTGCTAGGCTCGGGCTCCCATGGGTTCAGTATTCCTGCAAGAAACGGAAGCGACCGTCGTTGTCTTCGATCTCAAAGGCTTCGTGGGGATGGCACACCGGCTTCGCCCAGTCGATCTGGGCGCCGCTCTGTCGCGCTTCTACGAGCATGCCGAGCAGTGCGTGCTGCAGCACCGAGGACGAATAATCAAGTTCGTCGGCGACCTCACTCTCGCGGCATGGCTTGCCCTGGAGGTCGAGGATCATCGATTGCAAGGACTGCTGGCACTACGCGAAGCTCACCACCAGCGCTGCTCGTGGGTACAGCAAGGGATCGATCGCGGGCTGCCGCCACTCGACTATTCGCTGGCGATAGCCTCCGGTCCTGTTCTTGCCGGCCAGATCGGAACCGATCGCCTCCGTTCCTTTGACATTCTCGGACAGGCCACGGTAACCGCCCTCAAGCTTGCCACGGTCGCCACTGCTCGATCTTGCGGGCATCTCATTGCCGGCGATACGGTTTCCGGCGCCATTGCCGCCGCCGCCGCCACTCCTGCTGCTGTTTCGACGGGAGCCAGTGCTCCACCACTCGCGACTTCCGCGATTCCCGCGATTCCCGCGATTCCCGCGACACCCGTGACTCCCGCCGTTGCCGCGGTCGCCACTGGCGCTCCTCCGGCGCTTTCTGTCCCGACGGCAATGGCAGCCGGGGGCGGCCGAGGGCAATTCCCTCCGGTGATCGAGGTCGAAGGGATCGAGCTCGCTGGCAGGCCTCTTCGCCTCTACCGGCTGTGCTAGGCTCGCGTCATGACGCTTCCACTTCCTATTGTCGAGTTGTCGTCGCCCACGGTGCAGGGGCTCCTCGATGCGTTCTATGCTGCTGCCACCCATGTCGTCCGCAATCCAGGACAACTCCTCGAGGCAGCCCGGCATGCTGCCTCTCTACGGGTGGCAATACCGCTCGATTCCTTGCGCTGGGTCGCTGCGCGCTATTGGGACAAAGGCAGCGTCCGCGACGTTGAGGTGGGCTCGAAGCCGCCCGCCCTCTCGGTGGCGGTCACGATCGAGTTGATGGGCAACGCGATCAGAGCGAGTGGCAACGCCCGTATCGAACAGGTTCGCCTCGAGGAGAACCAACTCGGCATGACTTTGCGCGTGGCAAACCTGGCGCTCGAGCCACTGGATCCAGCGAGCCCAGTCGCCCAGTTGTTGAGGTCGCCCAGTCTCGATACTTCGAGCATTGGCGGCCTGTTTTCGCTCTTCCCGTGGCGGCCGCCGGTCGTCGCCGCTGTCAAAGACGACCTTCTCGAAATCGATCTCCTGAAGCATCCCGCCGTCGGTGGCAACGTGCTGGTCGGCCGAGCGCTGGCGATCCTTGGCCAATTCGTCGAAGTGACCGAGGTCACGACCGACGAGCAGAACGTCATCGTTTCGTGGCGGCCTCGGCTCGAACGGGTACGAATGCTGTCTTCGCTGTTGCCAGGTTCCAGGTAGCAGGGCAGGCAGCGAAGCAAGAAGAGACAGCAAGCTGGAGAGCCGGCCAGCCGGCCAGATAGCTAGCCAGGACGGTAGCCAGATAGAATCGATAGAGGCAAAGCATGGCGCATCAGTTCATCTATACAATGAAAGGCCTTCGCCGCATCCATCCGCCCAACAAGGAAGTTCTGCGGGGGCTGTGGCTGTCGTTCTTGCCCGGGGCGAAGATCGGCGTGTTGGGCTCCAACGGGGCGGGCAAGAGCACTCTGCTGCGAATCATGGCAGGGCTCGATCAGGAGTTTCTCGGCGAGGCATCGCCAGCCGAGGGGACGCGGATTGGCTACCTGCCGCAAGAACCCGTGCTCGATCCGTCAAAGGACGTGCGAGGAAACATCGAGGAAGCCACCGCCGGTGTGCGGGCGCTTCTCCGGCGTTTCGACGAAATCAACGCCAGGTTCGGCGAGGATCTCTCGCCCGACGAGATGGACAAGGTGCTCGCCGAGCAGGCCGAGGTCCAGGATGCGATCGACGCGGTGAATGGCTGGGAGATCGATCGCACGGTGGAGATCGCGATGGACGCGCTGCGCTGTCCGCCGGGTGACGCCGACGTGACCACACTCTCGGGCGGGGAGCGGCGACGAGTGGCGCTGTGCCGAGTGCTCCTCGAGAGGCCGGACCTGCTGCTGCTCGACGAGCCTACCAACCATCTCGACGCCGAATCGGTGGCCTGGCTGGAGCACCATCTGCACGAGTATCCCGGCACGGTGGTGGCGGTGACCCACGATCGCTATTTCCTCGATAACGTTGCCGGTTGGATCCTCGAGCTCGATCGCGGCCACGGGATTCCCTGGGAAGGCAACTACTCTTCCTGGCTGGAGCAGAAGAAGAAGCGGCTGGAGCTAGAGGAGAAGCACGAAAAGGCCAGACAGCGAACGCTCGCTCGCGAGCTCGAGTGGGTCAGGATGAGCCCGCGCGCCAGGCAGGCCAAGAGCAAGGCTCGTCTGGCCGCCTACGAGACCCTGCTCGCCGACGAGGCCGAGCGGCGGGACGATCAGATCGAGATAGGCATCCCGCCCGGCCCTCGACTCGGCGACGTAGTCATCGAGGCAGAGCACCTTCGCAAGGGCTACGACGACAACCTTCTCGTCGAGGATCTGAGCTTCAAGCTGCCGCCGGGCGGTATCGTTGGCATCGTCGGTCCGAACGGCGCCGGCAAGACGACGCTTTTCCGCATGATCACTGGCCAGGAAACGCCAGACAGTGGCACCTTGCGCGTCGGCCAGAGCGTGGTTCTCTCCTATGTCGATCAGACCCGCGAATCCCTCGACGGAGAAAACACCGTCTGGGAGGAGATTACCGGCGGCGAGGAGATTCTCGACATCGGCAAGCGGCGAGTCAACTCCCGAGCCTACGTTGCCGGCTTCAACTTTCGGGGCTCCGATCAGCAAAAGAAGGTCGAGGGTCTCTCCGGTGGCGAGCGTAACCGGGTGCACCTGGCCAAGCTTCTCAAGAGCGGCGGCACCGTGCTTTTGCTCGACGAGCCGACCAACGATCTCGATGTCGATACCTTGCGTGCCCTCGAGGACGCGCTGGTCAGCTTTGCTGGTTGCGCGGTCATAATCAGCCACGATCGCTGGTTCCTCGATCGCATTGCCACCCATATCCTCGCCTTCGAGGGCGAGAGCAAGGCCATTTGGTTCGAAGGCAACTACCAGGACTACGAGGCCTGGCGAAAGAAGCAGCTCGGCGACGAAGCCGATCGCCCGACACGGATCCGCTACAAGAAGCTGATCCACTGACACACTGGCGATACGAATTCGAGATTTGGTAGCTCAGCGCGGAGCATTGGTAGCTCTGGTAGACGGACGCCAACCGCGAGGGGAGATCGAGAAATGGCAGATACCGAGCGCAAGAACGCGAGCGCGAGCGCGAGTGCGAGTGCGAACGAGAGCAGTCCTTCCGGGCGGCGGCGGTACCTGCGCTGGCTCGTGTTCATCACCATCAGCCTGGTCTGCTTCGGGCAGTATTTCGTCTATGACTCCGTTACTCCGCTGGCCACGAGAATAAAGGAGGAGCTGGGCATGAGCGGCGCCCAGTACGGGCTGCTCTCGAGCTACTACTCCATTCCGAACGTATTTCTGGCAATGGTGCTGTTCGCCGGCATTCTCGTCGACAAGCTCGGCCTGAAGCTGTCCGGCCTGGTCTATGCTCTGCTCTGTCTCGTCGGGGCGCTGCTGACCGCCGTGGGTGCGTCTTCGTCGCTGCCAGCGATTCTCGGCGGCGGCTACGGCTGGCTAGCCACTGCTTTTGCCCCGGACTACAGTCCTGAATTGAAGATCATGCTCCTCGGGCGAGCCATCTACGGTGTCGGCGCCGAGGCGGTCCTGATCGTGAACAACAAGGTGCTTGCTCGCTGGTTCCGCGGCAAGGAGCTGGCATTCGCCTTCGGTTTGAACCTGACGATAATGCGCCTCGGAACGTTCGCGGCTCTCAACATCCAGGCGCCGATCGCCGAATCGCTGGGGATCCAAGGAGCTCTGTGGTTCGCGGTAGTCGTGATGCTGCTCGGGCTCGTCTCCTTCTTCGTCTATCTTGCCGCCGAGCGCGTTGCTCCGCGGCCAGCCGTCGCACCGTCGGCCGCAGCGGGGGTGGCGGGTGAAGGGAGCTCGCCTGCCGAGAAGTTCCAGCTTCGGGACATCTTCCGTTTCGAGCCGCGCTTCTGGTACACCACCGGCATCTGCTTTGCTTTCTACTCGGCGGTGTTTCCGTTTCTGTGGTATGCCCCGGACATCCTGGTGCAGCGGTTTGGCGTCAGCGCAGTCATTGCCGGCACCTATTCTTCCGCGCTCATTCTCGGGACGATGATCTTCACCCCGATCTTCGGGCACGTCGTCGACCGCTACGGCAAACGCGCCTCCCTGATGGCGTGGGGCTCGTTGTCGATCATTCCTTGCTTCATCGTGATGGCGCTCACCCACTTCATTCCAATAGTCCCGATATTCCTGATCGGCGTGGCGCTCAGTCTGGTGCCGGCCGCGCTCTGGTCGTCGGTGCCGCTGATTGTCGCCGAGGAACGGTTGGGCACGGCATTCGGGGTGATTGGCTATCTCCAGAACGTGGGCCTGATGCTGTTCCCCTGGATTGCTGGCAAGCTTGCCGACGCCAGCACGACCGAGGCACTGGCACCGCAGCGCGAGATCTCCTCGCTGTGCCGTCAGCTGGGCGAGCAGGCGATTGCCCTGTGCGAAAGGATTGCTCGCCTGCTGGGTGAGCGACTCTCGGTAATCGAGTACCGCAATGCCCTCCTCATGTTTTCCGCCCTGGGCGTCTTGGGATTCTTCTTCGCGCTTCTGCTCGAGCGCGCCGACAAGCACAGCAAGACGAGCCTGTAGCCGCGCGCTATACTTGTGCTCATGCGACTAGTTGCCTGGCGGATACTCCTGTGCGCTGTGCTGGCGGTGGGTTGCGGAGAATACGAGTCGGGCATTGACGTCGACTACGAAGGCGATCTCGGAACCCACGTTCCCGCTAGCTACGGATCGTGGGTTCCGCTAGTGACGGCGACGGTGAACACCGGCGAGGAGCGCCGTCTGGCCGTTGACACTGGTGCGCCGGCAACGTACCTCGATACGACGTTTTTTCCCGAGCTTGCTCCCGGAGTACAGCATGCGGACCTGGACACGATGGGCCTGCTGTTCCCCTCGCACCAGATGGTGGTGCAGGATATCTTCGCGTTCGCTGCGAACGACCCCTCGGCGGTGCACGGTCTTCTTGGCGGCGACATTCTGCAAGGGTTCGTGGTCTCGTTCGACTATCAGGCATCCGACGCCTGGCTGACCCTGACCTTCGTCGAGAGCTCGCTGCCCAAATGGGTTGGAGAGCCAATGCCTATTCCTGTCGCGATCGGCGGCGGTGGCAGGTTTGCGATTCCCGACGGAAAATGCGAGAAGAGTAAGACCTGCGAAACGATAAGACTGCCGGCGTCGCGCATCCTTCTGAAGGCCATCGTCGAAGACAGCTCCGAGGAGGTATGGGCGCTGGTCGACACCGGAGCGTCGGCCGTCGTGCTCGACGACGATCTGTACGCTCGGCTCGATACTGGTACCGGCGAACGTCCTCGACTCGACGGGGTGATGGTAAGCACGGTGGACGGCAATGCCTCTGCCTTCTATTCGAGGGTCTGGCGCCTGGTACTGGCCGGTGCCGACGAGCGCGAAGGACCGAGGGCAGGTGTTGACGACGTCCCGGTGCTAGTCATCCCGGGCAGCACGCTCACCGACGACATCGATGCCGAGGTCGGCGTCGACGTGCAGGTCTTGATTGGAGGGACGATGCTCCGTCACTTCCTGACCTCGATCGACTATCCCGGCGAGACCCTGTTCCTGGCTCCCTATCTCGACTCGACACACATCCCCGGGAACGAATTCGTGCGCATGGGTTTCCTGATGGAGCCGGTGCAGGGAGACTGGACAGTGAGCGAGGTCAACCCTGGAACCGACGCCCATGCCGAGGGATTGGTGGTAGGCGACGTGGTCGACGAATTGGCAGGAGCGCCAATCACCGGCGAGGATCCGTCGTTCGTAGCATTGTTGCTCGCCGACTTCGGGCTCGGCGACGAGGTTTCGGTCGGGATAAGGCGAGCCGACGGTATTGCCACCAGGCAAGTCTTCATCGAGGACCTCCTTCCTTCGTTCCCGCCGACTCCATGAGGATGCGCGTGCAAATCGAGGATGCGCGCGAAAGAACCGGAGGACAGAATTCATGTCGATTGGCTGCAATGGCATAGCTTTGGGCAGACTTCGTCGCGACGCAGAGACACCGGCTCACTCCCAACGATCGAGGGCGCTCGGAACCGGACCTCGCCAGTGGTTTCGATTGTGGCTAGTGTCGTTCCTGGCGGTCGCGCTCGCTGCGGTGCCCTCCCTGGCGCGCGCCGAGGGCGAAGAGATCGTCGCCATCGATGTCGTCGAGAACACCAAGACCGATGACGCGACCGTCGCCCTCATTGCCGACGTTTCGGTTGGCGACCGGTTCACCTATTCCTTGGCAGATCGGATCCGCAGCGCGCTGGTCACCAGCGGGCTGTTTCAGGACATCCGCACATTCACTTCGCCGGAAAAGGGCGGAGTCAAGCTCACGATAATTGCCAAGGAGAAACACTCGTGGGTCATTGCGCCGACCTTCTACAATCAGCCAGGCAATACCGGTTTCGGTTTCGGCTACGGCAACGCCAACTTGTTTGGCCAGAACCGCAAGCTGCTCCTCTACGGGCAGCTAGCGACCGCTGACTCGCTGTTGTTCGGCGTCTATCTCGATCCGGCCATCGCCGGGTCTCGCTTCTACTGGCGCACCGACGTCTACCTCCGTCATGCCAGGGTCACCGAGTACACCTCTCCGTCGGAGCTCCTCGGTCAACCGGTTCCCGAGCGCCTCTCGACCCTCGATTACCTCAACGGCGGAGTCCTTCTCGGCGTCAACCTCTGGCGAGGGCTCGCGCTCGATGCCAGACTGCGCGGTGCCTACGTCTATTTCAGTGACGTTGCGTGGGCGAACAAGGACGATCACGCCGACCAGGCGGAATCCCCGCAGGACGATGGCTGGGATGTCACCTACAATGTTCGGCTAATCAGAGACCGTCGAGCCAATTGGCACGGAGTGACCACCGGCACCGTTTTCCAGCTCTCCTGGGAGCAAGCCCTGCCGGATCTCGGTTCGGACGTCGACTACTGGATGACCTCGATGGGTCTTACCGTGGCCCAGAAATTCCTCAGCCGGCACAATCTGGTATGGAAGGCAGGTCTGGGTTTCGGCAACCAACTGCCCTTCCAACAGGAGTACACTGCCGGTGGAGCGCCGGGTCTGCGCGGCTATCAGACCTGGCAGTTCCGTGGGGACATGAAGACGGGCTCTACTCTCGAATACTCCCTCCCCCTGTTCGATCTAGGCCCCTTCTCCTTTCGCGGGCTCGGATTCTGGGATTCGGCATTCGCCACCTTCCTCAGGGAGGACGGCAATACCCAGCGCCACTACCTCGACGGACAGACCACCACCAAGCTCGCGCAGTGGCGAAACGGCATCGGCGCCGGGTTTCGGGTCTACGTCCGCTCGATCGTCCTTCCTCTCGTCGGCCTCGACTTTGGCTATGGAATCGAAGCCCAGGACTACCACGTCTACCTCGCGCTCGGTCTGGTGGAGCTATAGCAGCCTACAATTTCGGAACCAGATCCAGAGTGTCCACGTGCAGAGTTTTCGCGGGGTTGCGGATCGAATCTTCGCAGCGGCACGCAAAGAAGCGTGAGGCTAGTAGTACAGGATGCTGTTTCAGAGTGCTCTAGCAGAATGTTTCCTTGACACAGCCAGTGCCACTTGCTAGAGCATATTTCTGGTTTTTGGGTTCTCTGGGGCTGTAGCTCAGCTGGGAGAGCGCTAGAATCGCACTCTAGAGGCCGAGGGTTCGATCCCCTTCAGCTCCACTGATTTCAAGTAGTTGCACCACTTCCGATTGTCCTTTCTATGCCCTCCTCTACAGGAGGGAGTCTGTGCGCTTCGGCCGTTTTGTCCTCGACTCTCGTCGAAGATGCCAATGACTACTTTGCACGGGAGCCTTTCGTTGCCTGTTTCAAAGCCAGCCACTTCGACTTCTGCCTCGTGACTATCCGTGTTGCGACGGCGGATCTGCCTTCCACCGCTACCGCGACCTACGCCATCATGCCCCTGGCCGTGAGTTCTGCTTCGTGCATACCAGTAGGGCAGAGCTTGAGATCGAAGAACGTCCCTGGGTTGGCGTTCGAGTGAGCTATGCAACTTCAGATCCGCGGTGAAAGCTCAAGCAAGCGTTCGCGGTCGCTGTCCCATATCCAGTCGGTTTTTGCCGGGAGGCTGCTCACAATGCCGCCCCCATGGTGGTGGATCGGCATAGCGGCAGTATCACGGCTTCCCCCTGAACCGACGAATGCGCACTGGCTCGACTATTGTGATGGAGTGGCTCAGGTTTTCGATGCCACTCGTATCGATGGCTGTGACTACTCGCTGGGCGCGAGCTTCTGGGCTCCATTCGTCGGGCAAGCGAACCACCACGATTCCGGGGTGCGTGGCAGGCGGAAATCGCAGGGCATTGGAGAAGTCGGCATCCCCACTGACGAGGATTCGCTGCTCCGCCACAGCTCGCGCCGCGACCACCTCATCTGGTTTGCCTCGCAACCCTACGTCTCGCGCGTCGAGCGTGTCGTGTCCTCCTCGGACTAGCGCACGAGTGACAGCCCGTGGAAGGGACTCATCGACGAGAAAGCGTGGCACAATCTAGCTCGCTCGCAATTCCTGCTGGTCGGCAAGCCATGATGCGTAGCGAAGCACAGCCTGGACCTGTTCCGGCGTCAGGTCGTACTCCGAGCATATCTCCGCCAACGGTCTTCCTGCCGCTAGCAGGCCGAGCACCAGAGCCGCTGATATGCGGGTGCCTTCGATTACTGGTTTGCCAAAGGCCACTTGCGGGTCGGCCACGATGCCTGGAACCACTTCCATCGCCATGAACAAAGCCTAGCACACCGCTGGACATGATGGACGTGCGCGTCGTCGGCAACGACGTGGTCAGTCAGGCTCCTCTTTCATCTCCGCGATTCGTTTCCAGCTCTAGGCAATTGATAGTACACGGGTCCTTCGTGCTCCTGGAAACGGTGCCACACTGCAAGTGCCTGTACTCCTTGAGCCTCAATCAAGATCGTATTCTAGAGGCCGAGGGTTCGATCCCCTTCAGCTCCACGAAATGGTTAGAGTTTTTGCAGAGGCAGCCTACCGTCCGAAGACGTTATGTGGACGATATTCGGCGGAATCATGACTCGCCACCCCCGCTCCTGCCCCCATCGAGAACCTTGAGCGCCGCGCGTCGGCGAGCGTGCTCGATGGTTTCTGGCTTGGCGTAGGCCGCCTCATGCATGCGCGGGGAGGAATGACCGAGTGCGGCAGCAACAAGATGGCCAGTCGCGCCGCGCTCTCGGCGCGGGGGCGCACGGACAGTCGGCCAACAGCGCGACGAGCTCGGCGGGGGGGGGCTATGTCAATCGTTCGCAAGATGGAGCGAAGCGTTCCCCGGTCAAGTTGAGCATGAAGTGGAACTGTCACGGGGCGGCAGGCGCCCCAGATTTCGGCGAGCGCCTGCACGTCGTCGTCGGTGGGCAGGATGTCGAGGTTCCCGTTGTTCATTACCGAGAGACGATCGTCTTTCGCCACGTGGAACAGGCCGAACGCGTGGCCAAGCTCGTGGGCGATCGTTATGCTGCGTGGGCGGCGATCCTGGAGTCTGCGGTTGATGAAGATGGTTCCGTGTTGGTCATCGTATAGACCGTAGAAGGCCGGAGCTGCATCCTGGAAGAATACGGGGATCACGTTGGCGTCGGGTAGCTCTTCGTCGACGAGGCTGGTCTTGGCAGTGTCGTTCCACATGGCCAGCGCGTCCGCGACGCTGAGACGTTCTTCTACGGCGGTTTCTGGTGAAGCAACGACAGAGAGAGGCTGGCAAGGATCGAAGGTAACGAGAAAAGCAGGGTCTTCGCTGTGACCACACGAGAGGCTGAGGGCTGCGGGGAGACAAGCCAGTATCACAGGCACGAGCAGGCGGAGAAGCGCTGCGGTGTTGTGCATGGTGCCAATGCTAGCCATTCTCGTCCTCGACGGAAAGGACAAAGCGGGCCGTGAAAACCGCCGGTACGGGGTTCGTTCGGGACGAGCGCGGAGCGCGAAGCTCCGAGGGGGAGCGGAGGGCCGGCTTTGACGTTCCATCGGAATGATCGGGCATGGGGCGGAATGAGTGGAATGGGCGGAATGAGTGGAAGATGGGTTTTGACGGCCCGTTCCTAGTGTGGCTATAGATATGGATGTGGATCAATCCGCGCCGCCCCTGATTGCCATCCCCCAGATATCGGTAGTCATTCCCTGCTACAACGAGAGCGCGACTGTTCCTCGGCTCGTCGTCGCGCTGGACCAGCTCGTGGCGAATCTCGCTGCGGCCGGCCGCACCGCGGAAGTGCTGATCGTCGACGACGGCTCGTCGGACGGATCATGGCACGAGCTCGCCTCCGCTGCCACGGGAAGGGCATGGCTTCGGCTGGTACGGTTTCGCCGCAACTATGGTCAAACCGCGGCGATGGCGGCCGGGTTTGCCCGCGCTCGGGGGATGTACATCGTCCCGATGGACGCCGACCTGCAGAACGACCCAGCCGACATTCCTCTGCTCGTCCAGCGGCTCGAGGAAGGATACGACGTCGTCTCGGGTTGGCGGCGTAGTCGGCAGGACCGGGCACTCACTCGTCGGTTGCCGTCCCGAGTGGCAAACTGGCTGATCGGAGCAATCGGCGGCCTGCGTCTCCACGATTATGGCTGCACCCTGAAAGCGTACCGTCGAGAAGTGCTCGAGCCAGTGCGTCTGTACGGGGAAATGCACCGCTTCATTCCCCTGTTCGCGAAATGGGCTGGCGCGCGAGTAACGGAACAGGTGGTCCGCCATCATCCTCGTCGAGAGGGACACTCCAAGTACGGCCTCGAGCGAACTCTGAAGATCCTCTTCGACCTGCTCACCATCAAGTTTCTCGGTGACTATTCGACCAAGCCCCTCTATTTCTTTGGGCGGTTCGGTGTGCTGCTGTGCTTCGGGGGAGTCGTTTGCGGAGCGATCACTCTGATTCACAAATACGCCTACGGGAGCTACGCTCACCGCAATCCGTTGTTGGTGCTGGCGGTGACGCTCTTTCTGATTGGCATGCAGTTCCTGGGAATGGGGCTCCTGGCCGAGCTGCAAGTTCGCACCTACCACGAATCCCAGGCCAAGCCCATCTATCTTGTGGCAGAGGAGGTCAACTCGCCGTGTGCGGGATCGCCGGAATGCTCGCCGGTAGCGCGGGCGGGATCGACGCTGACGCTGTCCGCAGGATGACTGCCGCGCTCGCAGCCCGTGGACCGGACGGAGAGGGATTCTTCTTCTCGCCGCTGGTTGCTCTCGGGCATCGCCGGTTGGCGGTCATCGACGTGGAGGGCGGGAAGCAGCCCATTTGCAGCGAAGACGGACAGGTTGTCGTCGTGGTCAACGGCGAGCTCTACAACTACCGATCGCTCACCGCCGAGCTCAAGCAGCGCGGGCATTGTTTTGCCACCCTCTCGGATAGCGAGGTCCTCGTTCATGGCTACGAGGAGTGGGGGGACGCGGTCCTCGATCGGCTAGAGGGCATGTTTGCCATTGCCCTCTGGGATGGAGCACGACGGAGGCTCCTTTTGGCGCGGGATCGTCTCGGCGAGAAGCCGCTCTACTGGGCGATGACACCAGGTGGGGGGCTGGCGTTCGCCTCCGAGCTGAAGGCGCTCAAGCACTGCCCGGGCATCGATACCAGGATCGATCCTGGGGCGCTGGCGCGCTATCTGGTCTACGAGTACATCCCCGCTCCAGCGACGATCCTCAAGGGTGTTCGCAAGCTCGAGCCTGGCACCAAGCTCATTATCGGTGCTGCCAGCGGGAAACCGACGCTCGTCTCCTACTGGGACCTTCCTCTCGATGGCACGTGTGCTGCCGCGAACGACCGAGGCCGCGCCGAGACCATTGCAGCCGAGAGTCTCCTTGGCGAGCTGCGCCGATCAGTGACCGAGCGGCTCGTGGCAGACGTTCCGCTCGGAGTGTTCCTGTCGGGAGGGATCGACTCGTCGGCGGTCGCTGCTCTCGCTGCCCAAGCCCGCGGCGGGGATCTCGACACCTTCTCGATTGGCTTCGGCGATCCGAGCTATGACGAGACCGCCGAGGCCCAGCGTGTGGCGTTGGCGATTGGTTCCAGGCATCACCAAGAGCATCTGTCTCCCGGGACGGTCCTCGAGCTGATTCCCGCTGTTGGTGAGCTACTGGACGAACCGCTGGGTGACAGCTCGATCGTTCCGACCTATCTCCTGGCGCGATTTGCCAGACGGCACGTTACCGTTGCCGTCGGCGGCGATGGCGGCGATGAGCTCTTTGCCGGCTATCCTACTTTCGTCGCCGAGCAGGCCGCGGTGCCGCTATTCGATTGGATTCCTCCTCGAATCGGCCGCACGATTGCAGCTGCCGGCCGGCGAGCCGCTGCCGCGCTCCTGCCGGTATCGACGTCCTACTTTTCGTTCGATTTCAAGTTGAAGCAGTTCCTGAAAGGCATCCCCTATCGCGGGCCAAGGCGGCATCAGGCCTGGCTAGCATCGCTTCTCCCCCAGGAAGCGCTTGCCGTGCTTGCACCCGACGTCGGTCAGGCCGCACACGCCGATCTGTTCGATGTCGTCGATCGGCGGATGGCCAGTTGCACGTCGACCGATCGTTGGGATCGCCTGCTCTACTTCTATGCGAAAGGGTATCTTGCCGATGACGTGCTGATGAAGGTCGATCGCGCGACCATGGCGGTCGGCCTGGAGGCGCGTGCGCCGTTTCTCGATAGTCGAGTCGTATCGCTAGCCTGCCGGCTGGCGCCTGCGCTGCGCCTGCGCGGCCTCGAGACCAAGCGTGTGCTCCGACGAGCACTGCGCGGCGTGTTACCAGCCGAGACGCTGGCTCGCAAGAAACAAGGATTCGCCATGCCCATTGGCCGGTGGCTGCGCGAGGATCTGGCACCGCTGGTGGCTGCCGAGCTGGGCATGGATCGCCTCTGCCAAGACGGTCTTTTCGACCCTCCAGCAGTACGCCGGCTGGTCGACGACCATTTGGCCGGCCGAGTCGACAACCGCAAGCCCCTCTGGACGATTATCGCCTTTCAGCTCTGGTTGCGGGCGTGGCGGGCGAGCTGAATTCCCACCCCCCCCTGATTCGCGACGAGCATCGCTGCAGCTTCATCGAATACTCTCGCGCCGCTGCGCGGTGCGGCGGTCGAGCTCAATCCAGTCGGAAATCGATTCTCGAATCACGCGCTCGAGACGCGCGATCGCCCATTCATTGTATTCGAG
>JAZDLZ010000827.1:0-2346 GCA_043801535.1 Pseudomonadota bacterium | reverse complement strand
GTTTCCTCGGTGCACGTGCAGCACATTCTCATCAAGCTGCCCGAGCACCCGAGCCCTCAGGAGGTAGCAAAGGCTCGCGAGAAAGCGGGCGAGATCGTCGCCCGCGCCCGCAGTGGAGAGCCGTTCGCCGATCTGGCTCGCGCCTACAGTGAGGACGAGTCGACGCGGGAACAAACGGGAGACCTGGGATGGTTCAAGCGTTCCGAGCTCCCGACCGAGTGGGAAGAAATCGTCTTCGGCATGGCTGCCGGTGAGGTCCGCGGTCCTACCAGGGGACCGAAAGGGCTCCACGTCTTTCGCATGGCCGACACTCGCCGGGAGTCGATGCGGCCGTTCGACGAAGTGAAGGAACAGCTCCGCAACCAGCTCTTCAACGAGGAGCTCGAGAAACAGTCCAGACTCTGGCTCGAGGAGCTGCGCAAGAAAGCACACGTCGAGATCAAGCTCTGATACTTGCGTGGGCTGAGGGAGCCAGCTACGCTCCTGCCGTGGACTGCACATTCTGCAAGATACGCGACGGCGAGCTTCCTGCCCGGATGATCTACAGCGACGATCAGTGCTTCGCGTTCCGGGACATCGATCCCCAGGCGCCGCTGCACGCCCTGGTCGTTCCGCGCCGACACATCTCGACCCTGAACGACCTCGTCCCGGACGACGAGCCGCTGGTCGGACACCTCTTCTCCGTGGCGGCCAAGATTGCCCGCGACGATGGTCACGCCGACGAGGGCTGGCGCGCAGCATTCAACGTAAACCGTGGCGCCGGTCAGAGCGTATTCCACATCCATCTGCACGTCCTCGGCGGACGTCGCTTCCGGTGGCCACCGGGATAGGCACGGCAGCGACGGAGTCGCGTGTCGCTGTTCCAGTGTCATCTCTCGACCGTCATAATCCCCGACTGGAGAAACCAGGAGGCGCTCACGGCATCATGCGATGCGTCCTTGGCCACAGTACGTCCATCGCAGCGAACACCACCTTTGCCGTCTTCGACGCAAGTGCTGCAAATGGCGATGGTCTCGGCCGTGCAAAGCATCTCGCAGGCGCAGTCGGGCTCGCACATGCTCACCGGCACCGGTGCCGAAAGGCAGGCCATGAGCTTGTTGTCTTCGCAGTAGAAGGCTCCAGGCTCGTCACCACAGGACGAGCACGAATAGTCTTTGCACAGATCATCGACCAAGAAGGTGCGATTCTCGCAAATGGCGCCACTCTCAGTCTCGGCGCAAGTCGACGGATTACACATGGCCAACGTGACGGAACGACAGGTCAGACCGCACACCGGTTCAAACGCCAGCAGCCAACCGCGCACCGAGTCCTCTTCACAGAAGGTGGTACCGACCATATCGAGCTCACAGTCGCGGCAGCCCTGATTGTCGCAATCAGAGGGTGCTACGCTGGGGAGGCACAAACGAGCGATCTTCATCTCCTCGAAGGACGAGGAATCGTGGAGCCCCAGCATGCAGGCCTCGTCGTGACCACACTGGATGTCGGGCGAGCACGCCCGGCGGCAGTGACCTGACGCCGGCGCTCCCTTGAGGTTCCAGGAGTAGCACATCTCACCGAGAGGGCATTCGCGATCGCGGATGCAGATTGCCCCGCTCGACGAGGGATACTCCGTCGGGCAAGCTCTGCCAACAGGAAGGCACTGGGCGAGCGATTCGCAACAGTAGTACCCTCCCGAGCCTCGTCAATCCTTCGGTTGAGGACAGCCATTCCTGCCTGGAGAGCGTCGACCGTTGGAGGACTGGCAGCGATGCCGGGATACAACACAACGGCCGGGAGTCCGCGTCGAGCTCGACGAGCAGGACCACCTCGGCGCCGAGCTCACGTAGCAGAGTCGCATTCTGCACCGCATCGTCGTCGGCATAGCGCAGCGCCGCGCTGGCCGGATTTCGGCTGTGATTGGTACCGATCACGAGAGCGAAAAGGGCCCGTTCTGGCGTTGCCCGGGCAGCGAAGGCAATGGAGCCGAACGCCAGCGTTCCCACCGCCAGCACCGTTGCCAGCGCCGTTGCCGGCGTCATTAAAGAACATCAAGGTGCGTTGAGGTTGCAGGTGACGACCAAGATATCGCTGTGCCAGCCAAACCGCCGTGACAGCGGTGTCACGATTGCGGTCTCCCGAGATCGCTACCATCCGTCAACTATCCAATGATAGTCAATGCTTGGACGGCGGGCGGCTGGTGGCACGGAATTTGATAGAAGGGCATGCTACCAAGACTGCCACGACACCAAAGGAGCTTGCATGAACGAAAAATCACACCTGTCGGCAACGTCCCTCCCCCAGATGCCGGTGGCAACCACAACGTCGTCGACGCCGGAAAGAACCGGGAACCAGTGGGCGTGGCGGATA
>JAZDLZ010000807.1:0-5656 GCA_043801535.1 Pseudomonadota bacterium | reverse complement strand
TGCTCCGAGCGCAGTCCCGACCCCACGACGATGGCCGTCGCTGTGCCTGCGTTGGCCCATGGCGCATTCCTCCTGCCACATGAACGTCCCGGCGACGAACGTAGGTGGCCGCACAATCATGGACGATCACACCCGGGCTTGTGGATATTATCGCGTCCCCGAGTATTATCGAACACCGTGAACACACTCTCCAAACGCAGTCTTTGTGTCGTGCGGCGCTCGTGCTGCCGGCAAGCAGCAGTCATCGTGCTCGCCGTAGCTATCGGGTGCTCCACCGACAGTGCTTCGACGAGCTGTCACGATGCGGGCGAGCCAGGCGATGCTTTCCGTCCAGCCCGCGCGGACGGCAATCCCGCCCTTTCCGACGCGACGAGCAACGTCCGCGGGGAAAAATGCTCCACTCCCCTCGAAGGCGACAGCCCGTTCGGCGCGGTGCTCTCCGGCGACTGCCACCTCACGACCATCCCCAACGATGCCGAGGAAGCCCAATCGCTGTACAGGAGAGTCTCCCTCGAGGTCTTCTTTCCTGAAGGACGTCGTGCGGGCGCTCGAGTTGTCCTCGCCCAGCAAGAACACTGGGACTATCCGCATCTGAACAGCCACATCGGCGAGCTCGATGAGGATGGCACGGCCGAGGTCATCTACTCTGGCTATGAAGGCATGGAGGGATTCACAGTGCGCGGCACGCTTGGCGGCCCGAGCGATGGAATCGAAGCCATGCTCACGATGAACATTGCTCGGTCGGACATGGTGCAGCTTGCCGAATGCGCGATTAGACTGTGCCCGACCAGACCGGCGCCCGAGCCCGAGCTCCACGGTTCGCCAGTGTTCGGACCTTCGTCCACGATTGTCTTCGTCCCCACAGCTCCTGTCGACACCTCAACGGCGAAGGTCGTCGCAACTGTGAACGAACGCGCCATTGACGTCATCCTCACAGCCCACGACTACGGGATCTACGTGAGCCCCGCGGCTGCCTTTCCCCCTGGCCACGACGTTGCCTTCGACTTTTCGGGCACGCGCGACATCCTTGGGCGACCTTTTGTCTCGGCCGACGAACAATCCAGCCCGCTGCGAACATTCGACGTCGTCACCGACCTCGATTTCGACACCCCGCCACCCATCGGCGCGGTGGTCGCGACCACGGAGGTCTCGACGGAGGAAGGCCAGCTCGTTCTCGGCAGCCATGCCTGCTTCGGACCATTCGTGGCACTTCTATCCTTGCCGGATCCTGGAGCTGCGTCGGTCGCGCGCTTCCGAATCTCACGGATCGGCTTCACCGTAGTCAACATCTCCGCCGTGGACAGTGACGGGGGCGTGAAGGTGCTCCCTACCATCCACCCTGGCGACGACCCGGACCCACCTCATGGACATGCGCTGGCTCTGCCTCCGGGAAGACCAGTCTGGCTTGCCATTGATGTCTATGCCCAAGGATCGAAACCACAGTCCCTGCCAATCGGCACCTGTGCCGTCGAATTCGAGGATATCGTCTTCGAGTGACCCGATACCGGGCATCGTCCGTCGTCCATCGTCCGTCACATGTCTTCGGCCGATTTCGCGATTTCGGGGAGAAACGTGTGACGAATCCGGATCAGGCTCGGTTGCTCTGGTGCCTTGCCTCTACCCCTGACCAAGGATTCGTCCGGACCTACATCGTCGCCAACCAGCTTCTCGGGGGCAAACGAAAAGTTAGCTGTCTTGGGACGATAGCCGGAGTCGGGCTTCTCATCGCTCTTCCTGGCTCTCTGCTGACCACCTACCTGTTGGGCGCCGGCTCGGGCCGGTGATTGGGCCTGGGCTCGGGCTCGCGCCTGGGGTGCTGTTTGAGTCGCTGCCTGCTGGAACCCTCTTGGTCGCGCCGCCTGGCGCGAGGGCGCTGCTCGTTGAGGAACAACGTGCCCGGACACTGTAGTATCGGCCGTCGTTCGTTCGGAAGCTCCCTTCTCTGAAGAACCTGTTACCGGCGGTCCTGTTCGAGCAGCGTCGCTATTCGTCGACAATAAGACTGTCAGACAGAAGACTGCGGCAAGCTGGAGTGATGAAGCCAGACCTCTTGGGATACGGCGTGTCATCGGTGCTTTGCTCCTTTCTTCGTACTTGTTGCCAATCGACAGAGAAACGTGACAGCGCATGCCGGAGCAGGCACGGTTCAGTGCCGGGCATGGGTTCTGACAACCAGTACATGGCCCGCAACACCCAACTCACGTCGGGGATTGTTGCAGGGCCACAAGAGAAGGTCCTGACGCCGCAAGGCTTTTTGGGCGAAGGTCTAGCTGGCGAAGCCGAGGGTTGGCTCGATGACTAATTCGGCGGCTGATCCGGCGATTGCCACGGAAGCTCCTCTGGCAGTAGGTCGACGAGCGCGGAGCTCGGCACGACCGTCGAATCTGGCCAAGCCCATGGCAGTGGCGACACTGACCGTCCTGCAGCGCGGTTCTTTCTCTCATTGTCCTGCCGACACGCAACCTGTCAAGCCTAGTGCCGATAATCTCTCAAGAAGACAGCAAACGCCCGCGGTGGAATCCCTCGTGCTCGAGTCAACGGGAAGCCACGCGGGAAAACCAAAGGAGGAATGAGCCGATGCCTACACCAGTCTGCGGATCGTCAGGACAGCTCAGCACAGCCGACCTCGGGCAGCAGCCGACTATCATCAGTCCCGAAAAGCCATCGTCTGCCGGAAGGTTCCCTGTTCTCCTCGGAGAGCAGCGTCCCGGGCTGCCAACCACGAAAGCAGAGCCAGAGCTCGCGGGCGCTGGTCCTCTTTGTTGCGCTGGCCCAGATCCTTCCGCCACCTCGCCGCGTGCTCTCGACTCTCCAGTGACTTCGACCCTGTCCAGCGTGCTCGGTGGTTTGATAAAGGACGAACAATCCGTGAATCGAGGTCTCTCCCTCGCCATGACAGGACGAACGTTTTCTCCTCAGGAGTTGATCGCCTTGCAGGCCAGGGTCATGCAGTACTCCCAAGTCCTTCAGATTTCCAGCCAACTGCTGGACAAGGCCACGGGAGCCGTGAAACAAGTCGTTTCCACCCAAGTGTAGGAAGGCCGGACCCGGGGAAAGGGGACCGATCCTGACGGATCCCTGCTTTTTCTCGGACACCGTCTGCGGCGGCGACCAAGACTGCGGTCACCCCACAAAACGAGCGAGGACACGACATTCGGTGCATCGAAATGCGTCGGCCGCTCATCACAGCTATGACTTTGTCATGTCCCGCCTTCTCTACCCCCGGCTTCTCCCTCCACGGTCTCGCCACCACCGGCACAAGCACCTGACACCTCTGCTACTCGCAACCAAGCTAGCCCTGGCTGCCGTCGGTGTCACCTGTTCGACCGCCTGTTCGACAGAAAGCGCGGCAGGCCTCGACGAACGCGCCTCCCAGGAAGCGCTCTCGATCCTGGCGACTGCCGGCATCGCCGCTCGGCGCGTCGCAGCCGGCGACGGAAAGGAGCGCCAGTATCGCATCGAAGTGCCGGAGATCGAGGCTGGTCGAGCGGCGGCAGTACTCCAAGCACATGGCCTACCGCGCGAGCCTGGCAAAGGATTCTCCGAGCTCTACGGCTCGGCGAGCATGATTCCGACGCCAACCGAAGAAAAGGCTCGTTTCCTCTCCGCCCTCTCGGGGGAGATTGCCATGCACCTCGAGCATCTCCCCGGAGTCGTGGATGCCAATGTCATCGTCACCGCACCCCTTCCCGACCCACTCGCCCCTGCCGATTCGCCCAAGCCTCGGCCGACAGGGTCGGTCCTCCTGCGACTGCTGGCAGAACACCCTCCTCCAGCCGCAGAAGACGTGCGAAGACTCGTGGCCAGCGCAGTCGAAGGCATGACCGCGAACGACGTAGCGGTAGTGATGACCGCAGCTACCGCTCCAACTCCGCAACCTCTGCTGGCCAGTCTCGGGCCTATCCTTGTTGCCCGTTCTTCGAAGGGCCCTCTGCTGGCCACCATCGCCGTGGCGTGCGCAGCCATCATCGCCATGGGGGTCTGGATTCTGATCCGCCGCTAACGATTGGCAGCGAATCGATTGCCATCAAATCGGGCCTTGCATGTAGCCCTGGCCGTCGTCTACGCTCTGCCCACATGCCAGCTATCGTGCAACGCAGTACCTAGTCGGAGATCCAGGCTGGCGGTCAATAGGGGATGTTCCAAAGATGATACACAGCAGCAATGCAGCCAATCAGGACGCAGGATCCGCCGCAGCAAGCGGGGGACCTGGCGTAACCCCAGCCGACGAAGGTGGATTCAAGCCGTTCGTCCCCGAGAAGACGGACATGAAGGAATTCACCGTCCGCGCGGTTCTCGTCGGGTTGATCATGACGGTCGTGCTCGGTGCAGCCAACGCCTACCTCGGGCTACGTGCCGGCATGACGATCGCAGCGACCTACCCAGCAGCGATAATCGGGATGGCGGTGCTGCGCCTGTTCCGTGGCTCGGTGCTGGAGGAGAACATCGCCCGCACAGTGGGATCGATCGGCGAATCGATTGCCGCTGGTGCGATCTTTACGATTCCTGCCTTCGTTATCTCCGGCGCCTGGAGCGATTTTTCCTCCCCCGCTGCCTATGCCAAGTCCACTGCGCTGATGATCGTTGGCGGCTTCCTGGGAATCTTCATCGTTACCTTGCTGCGGCGAGCAATGGTCGAGGACAAAAGCCTCCCCTTCCCAGAGTCTGTCGCTGCCGCAGCCATTCACAAGGCAGGACAGAAAGGTCTTGGCGCAGCCAAGAGCCTTGTCCAAGCCATGGGAATCGGGGCTGTTGCCTTCCTGGCCGGTTCGCTACAGCTCTTCCATGCCACTTACGAAAAAGTAATCTCAGTCGGTAGCCTCGGTCACAGCCTGATCCGTCTTGGACCGGGCGCCGAGGCACCAGCGCTCACCGGTGGCGGTTTCGCGATTATCAAGAGCCCTTCGGTTAGCCCGGCCTTTCTCGGAGTCGGCTACATCATTGGGCCCGAGCTTGGCGCGCTCAACTTCGCCGGTGGTCTTCTCGCCTGGGGATTGTTCGTTCCGCTGCTCATGTACCTGCTCGGACCAGAAATCAATCAGGTGCTGGGAACGACCACTGCCGACCACGGCGCTCAATCCAAGGCGATCTACCAGTACATCGTCCGGCCGATCGCCGTTGGCGGCATGTTGGTAGGCGCTGCCACCACCCTCTACAAAATGCGGAGCAACTTGGCGGCCGGGCTTGGCCGCGCCATCTCCGATCTGCGCAAGACCGCTGGATCGGTGGCCAGCAGCAGCCGACTCGACCGCGATCTGAGCACCAAAGTAGTCTTTGGCGGCCTGACTCTTGTGCTGCTGTTCATGATTGCGATCTACTTCTGGTTTACCGGTCGGATCGGCGCTGCAATAACCGCGGCAATTGTCATGGCAGTAACCGCGTTCCTCTTTTCCGCCGTCTCGGGAAACCTGGTCGGCATGATCGGATCTTCCAACAACCCAATCTCCGGCCTGACCCTCTCGACTCTCATCATCGCGGCCCTCCTGATGACAGCCATCGGCGTCTCGGGAATCGCCGGAGTGGCAACGGTTCTGGGAGTAGCCGCAGTAGTCTGCGTTGCCGCCGCAGTGGCCGGCGAAATGCTCCAGGACTTGAAAGTCGGCCATATCCTCGGTGGAACTCCGGCGAAAATGCAGGGAGGCGACATCCTGGGCAT
>JAZDLZ010000799.1:0-2366 GCA_043801535.1 Pseudomonadota bacterium | reverse complement strand
CTGCCCAGGGGGAGGCGGTGCTCGTCGAGGCGGATTCCGAGGGTACCAATCAGCGTCATGAGAAGGCGAACGACGGTTTGGAGCACGCGGACCTGGGCTTCGAGCTTGGCAACGCTGGCACGGAGGTCTGCCTCGGCAGTGGAGGATGGCTCGAGGGAAACGACCTCGGGCAGTGGACGGGCGAGCCAGCTGCGAGTAGTAGAGCGAGGGATTGCCAAGGCGCGGAAGAGGTTTGGGTTGCCCGACTGGCAGACTTGTTCGCGGATTCGGTGGTCGTATGCTCGGCGGCCGAACGGGGCAATGGAGCCCGTAGAAGCGGGCAGGAGACAAGCGGACGGCATGCTACAAGGATGAAGCGGCCGTGCTTGGGCTGCCAGGAAGAGAATGGGGTGGCTATTTGGCGCTGACAGAAAGATGAGTGATTTCGCTGATGTCGCATTTGCGCCACGAAAACTCCGGAATGTGGTGATACGGAGCTGTGAAATAAATAGACCTGACGGGGTCATGGATTCGTCAAACCCTTCGAGTCGATCGACCACGCGGCGATCTGCGGCCCGTCCCTCGCGACGAGAGTCTTGCCTACCCTGACGATACCGTCGAGGCACGGGGCAGTCTCGGGTCCGGGGACCTCATATTGTTCGGACCAGGAAGCCGTAGCCAAGTTGAGGCTCGCCACTTTGCGGCACACTGGCACCAGCACCTCGTTTCCGACTGACACGCTTCGGCTCGAAGGCAGTACCGGACCAGTATCGATCATGCCGGCCGGCGCCCAACTCGTCGTGTCGAACAGATAGGTGAGCGCCACCATCGTATCCTTGGCACGCTGCCTGGTGAACACGAGCGCTCGTGATCGATCGGCGCCGAGCGCAGCGCCAAGGACCTCGCCACTGCCTATTGCCAGTCGATGCTGCGCTCCTTGCTGCCGCCTCGACGCCACCACCGCAAACGGCTTGCCGCCGTCGGCGCTGCCAACCACGAGGACTTGGTCGCGGAGCGGTAGCGCATGGCTGGGGGAGAGTCGACCGGGACCGATGCCCAGCGGCGTCAGAGAAGGCTCGCCAGCGCTGCCGGCGTCGATGATGACCACGCCACTCGCCGTG
Organism: Pseudomonadota bacterium; assembly: GCA_043801535.1. Classification (GTDB taxonomy): domain Bacteria; phylum Myxococcota_A; class Polyangia; order Haliangiales; family SHYZ01; genus JAZDLZ01. Next base: position 1,266 of record JAZDLZ010000799.1, on the reverse strand, counting down.
ACGACCGCCGCCCACGTACCTTCCACGGCGCTCTGCATTCGTACTGGTTTGTCTGGAAGTGGGCTCTTCGCTAGCATGGCGCCGTCTCGATCGAAGAGCAGAATCGACGGAGGCTCCGACAGGACGACGGCAAGGCGATCGCCGGCCATGCTCGCTCCGAACACCGGTACCCCTGGCAGGTCGATATCCTTGAGTAGCTTCTCTTCGGCGGCATCGAAGAGAAAGAGGCTTCCGGCTGGCCAGTCCGTGGGGATCCGTACCAACACCGCTGCCCGCGGTGGAGCGAGCGAGAGCGCGACCGGCGCGGCGTACAGGCCGGGAAGCTTGAACGACTTGGCCTTGCCCAATTCCGAATCGAAGACAAAGGCCCATGCTCCAGTGGCAGCCACGAGCTGATCGCCAGCCGGCGCTGCAGCCAGGGAGAGCACCTCGCCTCCCTTGGGCGCTGCGAACCGGCGCAGCCCTTTGCCAGTCGGTCTTCTGAAGATCGGCTCTGGTTGCTCTTCACCCGGAAGAGTCTTGGGCGCGATAGGACCCGACGGTTTCTCGACGGCTGGCTTGGCCGGTTGGGGTTTGGGCCGGCAAGCGCATCCGCACCCGCGGCTGCAGCCGGCCTGAGCAACGAGCACCAGCGCCGTGGCAAGACGGAACATTTTCGGAGAGGACAGCGAAAGCATTGCAGCACCTCGAAATACTACTATCACGTCAGGAGTGGTGGCTCTTCTTCGATCTCGAAACCCAGATCCGCGATCATCTGGTGATCCTGCGCGGGGGTCATTCCCGGTGTGGTCAAGTATCCGGAAGTGAAAATCGAGCTGACCGCACAGAGAGCGAACGGCTGCAACGAGCGAAGACAGGCTTCGCGACCTCCGGCTGCGCGCACGTCGGCGCGCGGGTGCACCAGACGGAACATTGCCAGCACCTTCAAGCACCACCGTGGCGACGGCCGTGGCAACGATTCGAGGGGTGTGCCCGGCCGTGGATCGAAAAAGTTCACCGGCACGGAATCGACTCCGAGCGTCCGCAGGGCAAAGGCGAGCCCGACGACGTCTTCGTCCGCTTCGCCCATCCCGACGATCCCGCCGCAACACACCTCCATACCCGCGTCCTTGATGGTTTGCACCGTGCTCAGCCGCTCGGTGTACTGGTGCGTCGTCACAATCCGTCCAAAATGGTGCTCACTGGTTTCCAGATTGTGGTTGACCCTGTCTACACCAGCCTTCCTCAACCTGTCCGCCTTCTCTGGCGTGAGTATGCCGAGTGAGA
>JAZDLZ010000788.1:0-4085 GCA_043801535.1 Pseudomonadota bacterium | reverse complement strand
CGACTCTACCTTCTTCCCTGGCTCGTCATACACGTATTCCGTGGCCGAAATCAGCGATCCTCCGACTGTCAGCGCCATTTCCCCGGCCGAAGTCGCGCCCGGCACCCAGAACACGCTGATGCGCATCAGTGGCGGCGGATTCAGCGCCGGCCCGGCTTTCGCAATATCCTTTGCCTCGCCGGGGCTGGAGACTCGAGCTGCCACCTTCATTTCCGCCAGTGAGGCATGGTTCGAGCTCAGCGTGGCCGATGACGCTGTTCCGGGGCTGAAGGATGTCGTGGTGACGAACGGAGACGGTGTTCGAGGTCAAGCGCAAGGTCTGCTGCGCGTCACCAAGCGTGACTCGATCCTGCCGGACGGAGGAAACGGGGGGGACGATGGAAAAGACGGCGGGGCTGACGATACCGACGCCGACACCGGCAGTGGCGACGATGTGGATGCTGGCGGCGGAATCGACGCTCCGAATACGAATCCGAACGATCAGCCATCGCTCGCCCAGGATGGCTTTGCGTGCTCGGTGCGCTCCGGCGGGCATCGCTCTCTCGGATCGGCCGGCGGAATCGAGTGGCTCGGAAGCGTGCTGCTCCTCGTGCTCGCCGGCGTATTGCCAAGAAGGACAAGGACGCGAGCAGAGCGACAGGGTAGAGCCGGCTAAGTCATCGAGAATCGAATCTGGTCCACGCCGCCGTGTGATGGTTCGTCGCGGGCGGATTCCCGGTTCGCGGAACAAGAGAAGATGAACCGGCGACCGGCAGCTGGCAAGCAACGACCCGACTTCTCCTCCGGTCTCTTGCCAGTTGCCAGTCGCCGGTGGTCTGTTTCCAGTCGTTTCCCAACCCCAACAAGGAGTTGCCAAGATGCCTTCGACGAGACTGCATACATTCGCAGGGATTGTCGTGTTTGTCTGGGTTGCCGGGTGCGAGTCTCCGAACGAATCGTGCTCGTCGCCCGGCGACTGTCCTCTCGGCTATTCCTGTGCCGACGGAATCTGCAAGGCGGATGACGTCGACGCTGGCGCCACTGCCGATAGCCACCCACCCGATCCCTGTGGAAACTCGAAGATCGAGGAGGGCGAGGCGTGCGACGACGGCAACAACGTCACCGAACAGTGCGCATACGGTAGTACGGCCTGCACGGTGTGCGACTCCTCCTGTGAGCTCGTGCCAGGGGCAACCTCGTACTGCGGCGATGACCGCGTCGACGGCACCGCCGGCGAGGGATGCGACGACGGCAGTAGCAGCAACGGCAGACGCTCGTGCGCGTACGGGCTCTCCAGCTGCACAATCTGCAGCTCTTCCTGCGAGCTGGTGGCAGGTCTCACTTCGTATTGCGGCGACGGCCGCATCGACACCGTCGCTGGCGAGGAGTGCGATGACGGTGACGCCGTCACCGACGAGTGCGCATACGGTCAGACTGCTTGCGCGGTCTGCGGTGCCGACTGCCACGTCGTGCCGGGGCTCACCTCGTTCTGCGGCGACGGCCGCATCGATACCGTTGCCGCCGAGGAATGCGACGACGGCAATCGGACAGTCGAGCCATGCTCGTACGGCGAGACGGGCTGCACCGTCTGCGACCTGTCCTGCCGGCTCGCGACTGGACAGACGTCGTATTGCGGTGATGGCAGCGTCGACGCGGCTGCCGGCGAAGAGTGTGACGACGCCAATGGCACCACCGAGGCGTGCGCATACGGGAAGACCCACTGTGACGTCTGCGACTCTTCGTGCGAGCTCCAGCCTGGCGCAACCTCGTACTGCGGCGACGATCGCCTCGACGCCGTGGCCGGCGAAGAGTGCGACGACGGCAACAACCTCACCGAGCCTTGCGCAGGCGACCAGACCACCTGCACTGGGTGCGGATTTGGCTGCAAGCTCGTCGACGTCAGCCGAGACACCTTCTTCGAGCTGCTGAGCGCCGGTGAAGCGCACACCTGTCAAATCAGGGAAGATGGCTCGATCGCCTGCTGGGGAAACGATCGCTACGGCCAGGCATCGCCTCTCGAGGACGGAGTGTTTTCCCAAGTTGTTGCCGGCGACTATCATGCCTGCGGCCTTCGCGGTGATGGCTCGGTTGCCTGCTGGGGAGAGAGCTCGTATGGACAGGCCACGCCTCCAGACGGGAGTTTCGTCCAGATTGCTGCCGGAATGACCCACGGCTGTGGCTTGGCCAGCGATGGCTCGGTCGCCTGCTGGGGAGACAACGACTACGGTCAATCATCGCCGCTGGATGGACCGTTCTCCCGGATCGCGGCTGGCAGCTATCACACGTGTGGTATTCGTCGCACCGATGGCTCGGTCGCCTGCTGGGGATACAATCGCAATGGGCAGACTTCCTCCCCGGATGGAGCGTTTTCCCAGATCACTGCCGGCACCTCCCACACCTGCGGCACCCAGACCGACGGCACCGTTGTCTGTTGGGGCAGCGACAGGAATGGCCAGGCATCTCCGCCGGCCGATGCCATCTCGCTCTCGCAGATCGCGGCTGGCAGCAATCACACCTGCGGCATTCGTCGCACCGATGGCTCGGTTGTCTGCTGGGGATACAACGTTCACGGTCAGGCGACCCCACCAGAGGGTTCATTCCGGTTTCTTGCTGCGGGCGGCTATCATTCCTGTGGTCAGAGCACCGATGGCTCGACTGTCTGCTGGGGAGACAACTTCTACGGCGAGACAACTGCTCCCGCCAGCAACGCATTCATCGAGGTGACTGCCGGGGACGAGCATGCCTGCGGCCTTCGGGTCGACGGGAGAGTCCTCTGCTGGGGGGACGGGTTCTATGGTGAGACGTCTCCTCCGACCGACTTGTTCTCCGAGCTCGCCGCCGGACGGCGCCATACTTGTGGCGTGCGAATCAACGGAACAGTCGTCTGTTGGGGAGACAACGAGCTCGGCCAAGCATCCGCACCTGATGGCTCGTTCTCCAAGGTTGCCGCCGGCGAGTATCACACCTGCGGCGTGCGAGTCGATGGAATGGTTGCGTGTTGGGGAGACGACGAGCTCGGCCAGGCATCCGCACCTGATGGCTCGTTCTCGCAGCTCGCCGCCGGCGACTCCCACAATTGTGGCGTGCGAGTCGACGGGACGATCGCGTGTTGGGGGAACAACGAGCTCGGCCAAGCGTCGTCACCGGGCGGAACGTTTTCCCAGCTTGCCGCTGGGGAATCCCACACCTGCGGCTTGCGAACTGACGGTCGTATCAATTGCTGGGGGGACGATGCGTCTGGCAAGACGTCCCCTCCGGCGGGCAGCACATTCGTCCAACTCATCGCCGGTAGCGATCACACCTGCGCGCTGCGCAGCAACGACTCGGTCACCTGCTGGGGAAGCGACAACTTCGGCCAAACCTCCCCACCGGCGAGCTCGTTCTCGCAGCTTTCCGCCCGAGGAGTCCACTCCTGCGGCTTGCGCAAGGACAGGTCAATCGCTTGCTGGGGCTACCTCGACACGCGAATATGGTAGCTGAACAACCTTCATTCTTGCTTGTTCTCGTCGAGATCGATGGCCCTGCGCAGCACCTCCTCGCCACGAAAAGCGAAGACGACAGGGTGTCCAAGCTTCCTTCGGGGGACGAACCGATAGTCACGTGCTCGGCCCGACTCGTTGCGCTGTTGGCAACCCAGGTGCTGGCGCTCCTTTGAAGTGATATCGCTGTCCTCGTAGCGCGAGCCAGCAACCTTGAAGTAGTCCTGATTGTAATTCCGGGTCACAGTTTTGCCTCGACGAAACCCACAGTTCCCAAAGACGTCAGCGCCAGCGAATGATCGCGTAGTAGAGTCGGCCTCCGTTTCCGGGTTCTTCTCTGCCGATGCCGGCGTTGTGGCGGTCTATTGTCTTCGTTGGATTCGAAATAATGCACTCGTCGAGCCAGATGCAGCGCCAGCTTGATCCAGGGGTTCGGCCGTCCATTTGGGTTCCCAGTTCCCAGTTCCCAGGCGGGATCGACAGCGCGGCGCGCGGGCTGCTCTTTGGTTGCGGGCTGCGGGCCGCGCCGAGGCCCCTTCGTCACGATTTTGACGGGTGTGATGCGGTATGGTTGTATTGTCGCGCTGTCGTTACCCAATGGCCTTTCGAGAGCCGGCCCATCTCATA
>JAZDLZ010000775.1:0-6636 GCA_043801535.1 Pseudomonadota bacterium | reverse complement strand
AGGGGTGGACCATCCACGCTGCGTTGCTGGTCAGTGGGCTTGCCCGCCCGAGGATTGCGGAGGACCAGGCGGCTATCAGCGCCTGCTGGCTGTTCTGGACAATCCACAAGACCCCGACTACTCGCTGATGTGCGAGTGTTGGGGCAACCAGATCGACCCCGCGGAGCTCGACCTCGACGCAATCAACCGGAGGCTCGCTTCCTGATGACGAAGGCTCCCGTTTTTCCCTGGCGAAACAACCGGGCAGGCACCATCGGCGACGGAAATCTCCGCTTTTTTGACGACGACGGAAATCCGTTCTATCCCCACCTGACTCCGACGCCGGAGCTGTGCTTCTCCTGCACCAAGCACGAAAGCAAGAACCAACAGGAGAGCATGTTCTGCAACCTGGCCAGAGCCGACAAGGAAATCGACGAGGTCTTCGTGTGCTTTGCCTACCAGCCAACGTCGCCGGCTGTCGACAGGGAGGCCTTGCTGCGCGACCTCTGCGAGAAGGCCAGGATCGAGTACTCCGAGGAGGACCTGACCGGCGAGGATGGCGAAGAGGACGATGAGCCGATTCCGTTCTAGCGAGCACGAGCAGAGAGGAGAGGCGCGGCCTGTCGTGGCTGCTGCGTTGTTGCGCCGGCGAGCGCTTCTCACTGCGCCACCACCCAGAGGGAAAGAAACATCATGATTGACCTGTTCCTGCGGGAGTTTCTCGATCGCTACGCCAATCTCTCTCTGGAGGAGATGAAGGCGCGGATGCGGGAAGACGGATTCGGCGCGCTCAGCGACCTGGCCGACGAGTCGATCCAGGAGTTGATGAGACAGGATCCAGAGCTGCTGAAACAGATGATCCTCAGCTCTCCGTTCGGAGCTGCCATTGGCGACAGCATCGACGACGTCGACGACACCGACGGCGTCATGCCACCGGCACCCGAGACAGACACCATCCCGGTGGGTCTGGACGATGACATCTTCTTCGACCAGGAGGCGTGCCTGACCTCGTGCACAGGTCGTTGCTGCGAGCGCAAGAACTACCTGATGATCGGCCTGCCAGACATCTACCGCATCGTCTCCTCCCCGGCCGCAAGACACCTTGGCATCTGCTCGACCGCCGATCTGTTCGGACGACAGCCGTCGCTATTGCAGTCGTTCTACAACGAGGAATACGGTCTGTACCTTCCCTATATTCGCTACAAGCCAGTGGGCGCCACCGAGGATGTCCTCCCGGAAGACGCGCCAGGCAGCGTCTGCCCGTTCCTGTTCCCCATCGACGAGGTCGTTGCCTTCCACGGCGGCAAGATGCCGGACAAGGCCAGCCGCGAAGCGCGCGGGTGCATCCTGATGCGCGACAAGCCGAAGGTCTGCCGCCTTTCCCCGCTGGGTGCCTTCGCGGGCCTGACCACAGGAAGAACGTCGTACGTCTATTGTCCACCCGCGTCAGACTGTCCTGCCTGCAACACCAAGGTGGTCGTGAAGCTCGCCGACTACCTGCGAGAAATCGAGTTGCCAGGAGAAGCGGCGCAGGAAGAACAGGTCCACCGCATCGCCATGGCAACACACAGGCGGCCTCTCACACGCGCCGAGAAGCGGCAGTTTGGCGACATCCTACAGCAGCTCTACAACATCGACGAATTGCTGCTCCGGCTCGGGGTCGACCTCCAGCACCGCCCCAGCGTCGTGCGGCTCGTTTCCGTCGGCATGAAGGCTGCGGAAGGCAGCTTCGAACCCTACGAGGAGCTCGTCCAGGAGATCACCGAGCTGGGTGGCAAGGGCTGATGCCCATGCCAATGCCAATGCCCATGCCAATGCCCATGACCTCGATGAACCACGAACACCTGCCCGACCTCGGGCCCGAGCCCGACTGCGCGGCCGACCTCCATCTCACAGCACGCCATTCAGCACCCCATCGACCGCGGCGACAGCAGCCCGATCTCGCCGATCGAGAGCATCTTCATCCATTGACCAATCATCTGGATGTCTTGCTCGCAGCGCTCGACAAGTCGGAGCGGGATGACAATTGTGGTTTCGCAGTTGAAGAACAGGCTTGAGACCCAGCTCAAGGGATGACGGTGGCCTCGAAAATCGACGCCACGTTCCGCCGCCTGGTGGAGGTCGAGGGCTTGGATGACCTGGCCAAGCTGCTGTTCCCCGGCAATGCGCGCCACCAGCACGCTGCTGCTGTGATCTTCTTTGTTTTGAAGTGGAGCAGTGGCGGCGTGGTTGCGGACCTGAACCGGTGCGCTGCTGCGCACGGGGTCTCGAAGCGGGTCTTCGAGCGGGTTCGCGCAAAGCTCAACCGCATCGGAGTGATCGAGCACGTCAGCAGGTTCAGCCGCAGCAGTGGCTGCGTTGATGGCTGGATGCTCAGCACCAAATTCGAGCGCGCGCTCGAAGATCTGGCAGGGCGAGTGCGGCGCATCAAGCAAGCCAGGAATGGCAGCCAGAGGGAAAAGGACGAGTTCGCCGTGAACCTGCTGCGGCCGTGACTCACCCAAGTCTGTCGAACGACAGACCCATGGTGTAGAGTCCGACAAGAAACGAGAGCCATGACAGTGACTGGTGGAGAATCGAAGATGGAGGCCCGCAAATCGGGACTCCATATTGTTGGTACTGGGAGCGCAAGGAGGCTAGGCATGTCTGGCAAAAAGGAAGAGCAGTTGTGCCTCGACTTCAATCCCTCCTTTGCAGTCGCGCCCCCCGCACCCCGAAAGAGCGCCAGTACGCCCATCATTCCAATTGGCCAGAAACGTGATCAGGCGAATACCGAACGACTCAGGCAGGCAGTGCTGGCGAGGTCAAGACACATCCCGGACCGCCTCTAGCCATGCGACGATGAGGCAGAGAGCAGCAGAGGGCGGCGGGGTCGTCACCGAGTCGTTGTCAAAGCCGGTGTTCATGGCGAAGGGTGCGTTGCCGTTTTCTGCACACCTCCCGATCGTGCTGTCGCGTGCTATCCTTTCCTTCGATGCGAAACTTCAAGATTGTCGTTGAGCGGCACCTCGACGGATTCGTTGCCTACCCGGTCGGGCTCGCTGGCATTGTCGTCGGAGAGGGTGACACGCTCAGCGCGGCGGTCTGCGAGGTGGGGCGTGCTATTCAAGTCCACCTCAAGACACTCGGATCAGAAGACTTGGAGCAGCCGATCGACGCAATGATTGTGGACCTTTCTGTGCCCGCATAGATATGCCGGCAAGCCGGCATCAGCCGCGAGGAATTCTTCACGGCCTGGCAGGATAGCTGAATAGAGCGAGTGGCTGCCGGCTGCCTTGGCTGCCCGCGACGCGGTTGCAGACAGCGACGCGAAGCACTCGGCGACCTGGCGAGCTGTCGCTCTGTCTGCCCTGCAACTGGTACTGGACGCCAACTCATGAAAGACTGTTCGGCAACCAGGAGGGCTCCAGTGCCGCGCAAGACCCGAAGCTCGAAGACTCAGCCCGCGCGCCGACGCGGGAGTGGGATTCCGGCAGACCTCGATGACACTCTGCGGAAGGCGCTTCCCGACGGAATAGTGGAGCTTCAGGCGTCCGCTGACGAGAGCTGGTTTGCCGAGGTCGAGGATGAGCTGCGCAGCAGGCTTTCAAGGCTCGACGGCGCCGACGTTGAATTCGAGAAGCCGGCCGAGCCTTCGTGCTCAGTCCAAGATGACGAGGACGATTGGGAGGAGCCGCCTGCCTGCAACGAGAGCTCGCGCTCGTTCCACTTGTTCTTCGTTGTGCCCAATGACTCATGGGCGAGGTGCCAAATCGAACTTGAGCGGTCGTACGAGGACGATCAGATTGAGCACCTCCAGGGAACCGAGCTGGTTGGCTGCGCAATCGGGGTATCATTGCTGGCCAAGGTCGCGCTGGTTCGGCTCACCTCGCTGATTATCTACGGCGATGGCTCATCATCTATTGAACCGAGCATCCATCCGAACATCATTGACGAGGAGAACAAGCCGGTCGATCCGCATGACTACTGGGCAAGACGCTACCAGGGTGAGGAGCTCAGGGCATTGCTCGACCTCGAGCAGCAGGTGTCAGGAGCTCTCGCGTCACTGGGAATCCGGCTGCTATCCGACCAGGAGGCTGCCATCGTTGTGCCTGATCTTCGCGTTGGTGAGGCATGTCTCGAGGAGCCAGTGCAGCTCTGCGATGCTTTCTTCTTTGCAGTCCCGTGAGGCTGGCAACGGCGCGGCGGCAACTCGCGCCCTCCCTTCTGGTTGTGCTTCTTTCTGGCGGCGAACAGGACGCTGACGTTCTGCATCTTCGGGCCCGCCTCTCTGACCCTGGACGGGCATGGCTGCGTTGGACGGCTCATTTCTGCCATCCGCACTCCGCGAAGAGGAAGCGCCAATGCTGATATCTCCACCGATCTGCGTCCCACCGAGGCCCAGCTCACCCGGGCGGGCTTCTGCTGCACAAGAATGCTGACCTGATCGGTTGCCCCCCTTCCGCTGTCCTGCTTCGCACAAAGCTGCCGCGCGTGCGTGGTGACCAGGCGCCGCCTGTGCGGCGTTGTCGTCGGCAGTGCCCACACATGGTGTGGCACTGCCTTGTCCGGCGCTTGTCGCGCGGTTGTCTGCTCGGTGACGCAAGCCGACTGGCGTGGCTGTCCGACTGGTGGCGTGGATCGGCCGAGGCCCGCTGTGCGAACCTTTTCTCATGGAGCGATGAAAGGAGGCAGGGATGCGCAAGGAACGGCTAGAAACTCAGAAGCGACCGTCGAGAACCAAAGGTCATTGCCAATTAGCTTATCAGCAGTGCGTTGGATCCGAAAGCACGTTTTGCCGAGGAGGACGCCAATGAATGACTACCTCTACCATCCGACCAGTGACGAGCTGCGGCTGATTCGTACAGTGCCAGGGCTCACCAGCGATGGCCGGCCGTTCTCGTGGCACGTCGACCAGCAAGTTGCCCAGGGCAAGCTCCGCCTTGAATGCGTCAGGGCTGATGTTCTCGGCTTGTCCCGCCCGCTCGAGGTGTTCCGTGCGAAGCGGAGCACGAATCTCGTCAAGCCGTGGACGCGCACGGACGATGGCGATGCCTATTGCCCGGCGCACTGGGCAGATTTGGCGATTGGCAGCGGTGCTTGCGGCCTGCGGTGCCGTGCCTGTTTCCTCATCATGACCCACCGCGTGAAAGCCGACCCCTCACGTCACGTCCTCTACGACAACGTGCTCGACTACCAGGCGGCTGTGAAGCGTTGGCTTGCCAAGCCTGACCGCCGCTGCCTGGGCCTGGGCATCGACTGCTCGGACAGCCTGCTCTACGAGGGCGTGACTGGTCATGCCCGCCGTCTCATTCCCCTGTTTGCCGACGCGCGGAGTAATCCGTGTGGCGTCAAGCTCATCTTCCTGACCAAGTCCACCAATACCCACTATCTCTGCGACTTGCCGACGGGAAACGTCGCGGTGACGTTCAGCTTGAACAATGAGCGCGCTGCTGATCTGTGGGAGGGCAAATTTTCCGACGGGACAAGGGTCACGCCTGCCATCGCCGAGCGTCTGGCTGCCGCCCTGGCGGCGCAGAAGATGGGTTTCGAGGTGCGCTGGCGGGTCGATCCAGTCTTCGCCATCGATGGCTTTGAGCAGGACTACGAGAGCTTCTTCCGCGAGGCTGCCGCCGCAGGTCATGCGCCGTCGCGCATCACATTGGGTACGTACAGGGAGACCCAGCCTGCGCTGCGCACGTTTGTGCGGAATTGGGGGCTGCCTGCCGTCGAGGTTGTGGAGTCTGGGTTGGTGAAGGAACGCGATCATTATCACTTGAAGGCCGAGCGGCGCGTCGAGATCTACGCGGCGCTGAATCGTGCCATCACCAGTGCCTGGCGCGGATCAGGGCACCAGCCAGTGGTGTCGCTCTGCAAGGAGCCACGCAGCGTCCGCGAGCAGGTCGGGCTGCTTCACGATCGGTGCAACTGCGCGCCATAGCGCGAGGAAGGAGAAGAGGCGAAGTGGCAGATGGTACTGGGACTTCTCGCTTCGTGCGCACGGTCTGGCTCCAAGAAGCAGGAGCTGCTTCCGCTTGGTTTTCGAGTGGTCGATGACCGACTCATCGCTCATCAATCCTGTATGGGCAATCGCTCAGCGAGGGGCGGCGGTCGCTTCCGTCGGAACCTTGCTGCGGCGTCTTCACGAAAGGAGGGACATCGAGGGAACGATGCCATCGCCGAAGAATCATCAGGCAGCTCGCCCAGACCGCTTGTTCACCTGGCAAGCACGCGTCGGCTTCGAGCTGCCAGAAGGAGCACATCAGCATGTCTCTTGAGGAACTGATGAAGAGGTACGAGTCCGAGATGCCGATCGACGAAGACATCCATCATCCGTTGGTCAGGGAGGTCGAGGGGTGGACATCGCGAGCGCCAGGACTCGGCGCGCAGAGTCAACCAGTCAAGAGGGCAATGCCGCCGGTCGGAGCGAAGATTTCGTTCAATGGTCACGAATTCGTCGTTCTCCAGACGGCGCGCACCCGCATGGTTGTGGGCAATCCAGATGGCACGCCGATCGCGGACATGCACGTCAACGCGCCATGGACGCTCATCGGCGTCAATGGCAACGAAGCAGCAGTACAAAGCTACCTGGCGGCGAAGCGTAGTGTCCCTGTCGGAACGCTGATCGTCTTCAAGGGACGCCAGTATCGGGTCCTCGCCAAGACGCAGCGAAAGATC
>JAZDLZ010000774.1:0-2244 GCA_043801535.1 Pseudomonadota bacterium | reverse complement strand
GAGGCCTGGCTGAACCGCCCGTATCGGCAGTGCGCGGAGAAACTGCGCTCTGTGCGCGGAAGGATTGCCCTGGCGCCAAGGCAAGTGCCGGCAACCGTGGCCGAGGGAGAAGCCTTCCTCGCTCAGGCCAAGGCCGCTGGGCATGAGGGTCTGATGGCCAAGGAGCTAGACAGCCCCTATTCGCCTGGCGTGCGTGGGCGGCACTGGCTCAAAATCAAGCCGGCGCTCACGCTTGACCTGGTCATTGTCGCCGCCGACTGGGGCTATGGCCGGCGTCACGGCTGGCTTTCGAACTATCACCTGGCTGCGCGCGACGAGGAGAGCGGTGCGCTGCTGGAAGTCGGCAAGACCTTCAAGGGTCTCACCGATGAAGAGTTTAGGCAGATGACCGAGCGCCTGCTGCGCCTGAAAGTGAGCGAAGCGCACGGAACGGTCACGGTCCAGCCGCAGGTAGTGGTAGAGGTGGCGTTCAACAACATCCAGGACAGCCCCCGGTTCAAGTCGGGCATGGCACTGCGCTTTGCGCGCATTGTCCGTTTTCGCCCCGACAAGGGCGTGGCCGAAGCCGAAACGCTGCAAACCGTGCGCCGTCAGCGGGCGGCAGAGGCATAGCAGACTTGATGCGACGCAGGCGTTGGGCGACACTGTCCAGGCCTGCACCATCTGCGGAGAAGAGGTAGGGATGACAGAAACCATAGGCGATCAGTTTCAGACGGGAACCAAGTACGAGCGCGGCAAACTGCGCGGCGGTGGCTTGGATTGGGCCACAAAACCGGACACGTACAGGCGCTATCCCGGAGCCAAGCGCCTTGTGCTGCCCCCGCCGCAGACGGCCGGCGGGGCTGACCTGTGGGGCGTGCTGGCCGCACGGCGCAGCGTGCGCCGCTTCCAGAGCGCTCCGTTGACTCAGGCCGGGCTGTCGCAACTGTTGTGGGCAGCGCAGGGGATCACCTTGCAGGCGGAGGGATATGGCTTTCGCACTGCGCCTTCCGCTGGGGCGCTCTATCCGGTCGAGACCTATGTGGTGATTCACTCGGTGGAGGGCGTCGAACCTGGCGTCTACCACTATGCCGCAGAGACGCACGAATTGGAGCAACTGCACAGCGGCGACTACCGCCGAGAAGTGGCGGGCGCGGCGCTGGATCAGGCTATGGCTGCGCAATCCAACCTGGTGTTCGTCTGGACGGCCGTCTTTGCACGCAGCAAGTGGAAGTACCGCCAGCGCGCCTACCGCTACGTCTACCTCGATGCCGGGCACATCGCCGCGAACGTGGCGCTGGCGGCCGTGGCCCTGGGCTTGGGCAGTTGTCAGGTCGCCGCTCTGTACGACGATGAGGCCAACGCCCTGCTCGGTGTGGACGGAAAAGAAGAGAGCACTCTCTACATGACTGTCGTGGGCCGGCCCCTGTAGGGCCTCGGCAGTTGTCATAAGCCGCAGCCCTCTGGATGCAGTCGGGTTGGTCCTGAGCCGCTCGGTACTCCACCCCGCCTCTGTTTGACGGGGTGAGACACACGTTGGCAGCTCGATGGACCGGATGGCTCCGCCTCAAGCTCTTCGCCTCCGGCTCGACAAATTGCCTGTACGAACTGCCCCTTGTCCACTAGACAGCGGCTTTCCCGTCCTCATGGGACTTTTGTCACTGACATTTCGACTCGCCTGCAGTATAGTAAGGTGTCATACAGGAGGGGAACACAATGGACAGGACCCTGCCACAGGTAAATCTGGAAGTGTGCAGTCTTTGCGGGTTGTGCATCGAGGCGTGCCCGTGTGGTTCGGCGGAGCTTGAGGAGAAGGGAGTCCTTTTCTCTTGCCCCGACGTCTGCGCAACCACAGCGGGGGATAGCTGCGACTGTAGCTGGCTTTGCGAAGAGGTCTGCCCGACCGGCGCGATCAGTTGCGCTTTCGAGATTGTGCTTGGCGGGTGCGAGGAAGCCAAGCCTACGTGCGAGGCCACAGGTGCCGGAACGCCGCAACCGAGGAGGAGGACGTAGATGGCAAGGATCTATGAAGACATAACCAAGACGATCGGTAATACGCCGCTGGTGCGTCTGAACCGCATCACGCAGGGGCTCGATGCCATCGTGTTGGCCAAGCTCGAGTACTTTAACCCGCTTTCCAGTGTCAAGGACCGCATCGGCGTGAGCATGGTCGAGGCGGCGGAGAAGGCCGGGCGGCTCAAGGCGGACACGGTGATTGTCGAGCCCACCAGCGGCAACACGGGCATCGCTCTGGCCTTTGTCTGT
>JAZDLZ010000773.1:0-2590 GCA_043801535.1 Pseudomonadota bacterium | reverse complement strand
GGTGTCGCCGGGGCGGAGGCCGATGTAAGATTTCAAATGGCTGAACAGGAGTTCAAGGAGGTGCTGGTGGTGGCGCCCCGAGTTACGGACATTGAGGAATTCACCGCTCTATTGACCGGAGCGTGGGAGGAGTATCGCCTCCTGGTTCCCTCTGAGGAAAGTAAACATACAGGTTCCCCCTCCCTGGCGGTGCTGCCGCTCACGAAGGGGATCCAGCGGGAGGGCGACTATCTCCTCAAGAGTTCACTCATTAGGCTTACGGTAGTTGACTACTCGGGACTACGCGGGGTCAGGCAACAGAGGCTTTTCCTTGGCGCTGCGTGGTTCGCCCAGGCAGACTTCCCGGATCGACAACAACAGCTTGGGGCAGTCGAAGCCGCCATATCGCCAGGAAGCGCTAAGGTCATCGCCCTGGCAAGCAGAGGCTGGCAGAACCGAAACGCGACCGAGCCACCTGGCCGTAGCCTCCCATCGCCGGATAGTGTCCTTGTGACCTTCCTCACCAACTTGGCGGTCGCTCCGGGCGAGCCCGAATTGTTGCGGCTCCTGCACACGATCGGGAGCGCGATACCGGAGGACCTCCATGACGTGATAGTTCAGTTCGGGGATGCCACCTCACTGCGGCGACCCGATGACAGCGCCCAAAGCCCAGTTTCGCTGTTCCCGACGTGACCCAACTTGCACCAGCCCATCTGCGGAGAGCGACTGGTGGACTGGGAGGGCCGGCTGTCTTCGGTGGCGCCCATACACGCAGGAGGCACCACCGTTTTGGATCAGCCGTGCTTGGGAAATCTTCCGAGGATCAACGGCGGGCCCGTCCGCGCCGTCAGTCAGAGGAGGCCTATGCCTATCAGCATCAGTGCCGAGATGATTGCGCCGATCGAACTGTTCGAAGGACGCATGAAGCGCAAGAGGGTCCTCACCGGGCAGTCATCGCTCACGCTCACGTCGATCGAGCCCGGAGTGGAGCTGGCACTGCACTCCCACGAGTGGGCGCAGATTGGGTACGTGCTCGAGGGGGAGGGCGAGTTCACTGTCGGTGAGGAGGGAACCCAGCGCAAGGTGTGGGTCGGGCCCGGGGACTTCTTTTCTTCTCGCCGAGTTTGCCACATGGCGTAAAGGTTCTCAGCACTGCACGCCAGCTCTTCGTTGACATGTGCACGCCAGTTGATGAGGGGCATCTGCGAGAGTCGCGCGCGATCGGCGATCTCTAGCCCACAGTGCGCGACGGAGAGAAAGGCAACCGCATGAAATGGGAAGGCAAAATCGTCCAGATCTACGATTTGTGGTGGCGGCCGCAAACTCAGAACGACATCGAGTTCTGGAAAGAGGTTGTGCGGTTCCACTTTGGAAGTCTCCACGCCACCAGCGTCCGCCGTTTCATCGTCGAGCTCTGCAGTGGGCCAGGGCGCGTCCTGGTGCCAGTGGCCGCGCACCTGGCAGAGCGGCTGTCCGACCTTGATTTCCGAGCGGTGGGGCTTGACTACTCACCCGAGATGAACGCGGCGCTCCAGCGCAAGGTGAGCGGTTGCCGACTGGAAGATAGGGTCAGCGCAAGGGAGTTCGACATCACGGAGGAGGACTGGGAGATAACGCTCCCGTCTAGGGAAGTGGATGTCTTCATTATGCCTTTTAACCACTTTGCACAGATTGGCGATCGCACCCTGCAAGAGATCGTTGTCCGCAACGTAGCCCGCAACCTCCGGCTGGGAGGGCTGTTCATCGTAGACGACTACAACCCACCCGTCTCGCGGCGAAGAGATACCGGCGAGAAGGTCTTCAGGTGGATGGTGGCGGACGAGAAGGAACGCCGCGCGTTGTACTATTGGCGCCGCTCGTGGACGCTTGATGGCCAGCACTCACAGGTCCTCTATGTGGTTGAATGCGTCGAATGGCCCAAGGACCCGCACAACCCAGACAAGGATGCCGAGGAGCGACACGTCGAAATCCTCGCGGCCACAGAGCGAATCCGCTATAGCACGCCTCACGAGCTAGATGAGTTGCTCGGCGAACACCAGCTCAAGGTGGTACACAGATACGGTGGGTACGACATGAGGCGTTTTCACGAGGCTGACGATCGGTCCCAGGTCGTTGTCGCCCGCAAAATAGCGTGAGGGACCGAACGCGTCTATATGCTGTTTCAGCTAGGTGGGCACTTGCGTGAGTACTACGGAGGAGCAGCCACACCGGCCACGGCAGTCTATTCTTGCCGGCCAATGCGAGCGAGAGCAGACAACGTGCCGAGAGTGACGGCCATCAAGGCGAGAATCGTCACCATTGCGGTTGTCGCCCCTGGCCAGTGAACCGGCTCTGTCAACCAGACGGTGCAGGCAGCGCCAGCGCCGCCGAGGATCGCCCAGTAGAGCAACCACAGCTCCACTCCCAGGGCAACAGCAAGAACGATGGTTGTCGCCACAAGTGTCGCTGGCGGCAGGAAGACCCAGGCCGGTTTAGGCACATCGCTCATCGCTTACCTCCTCGCAAGCGCGGAATAGAGGTTGGAGAACAGCAGGCCGAGGTTCAGGAACGCCATGAAGCCTTGTACGGTGAGCAACGCCTCAGCCCACGGCCCCTTGAACAGATCGAGCCA
>JAZDLZ010000770.1:0-4204 GCA_043801535.1 Pseudomonadota bacterium | reverse complement strand
GGACTCTCCTTTGCCAGCACCCCGGCCAGCGCGGTGACCAGCATCCTCGCAGGCCCGCCCGGCACTCTGGTTGCTGGCTACGTGAACGGCTTCCTGGGGATCTGGAGCATCAAGAACGGTGCTCTCCTCGATTCCGCCAAGCTGCACGGTCCACTCCTTCACTTGCTCTACCTGGACCGTCGATTGTACGCAGTCACCGAGCTCGGCGACGCGCTCGACCTCGACCTCGCCGCCTTCACCGAAAACTACTGCGAGCTTGTGCGACGCATGTGGCAGGCTGTGCCAGTAGCATGGGAAGACGGTCTGCCAGTACTGCGCCCGCCACCAGCGCGTCATTGTTGTCTGGCAGGCGGGAGCATGCTGCGGTGATTGTCCTGTAGCCGGTCACGGCCATCGCACGTCCTCTGCTTTTCTGGATGCGAGCGATGGCTACCGGCGCGTGGAGGGTTCCGCCAGAGCTTCGAGTCTTGCGATCCATCGGTCAAAGCGTGGGCAGCAGCGACGTAGAGGCGTCAATCCTGTCCCCTCCAGCGCCAGCGGACCGTGTAGTACCTTGCGGTAGCTCGGAATGCGATGTGCGAGCCTTTTCGAAGGTGCAGTGGCTACTCCATCGTCAATGTCCTCGGGCGAAGCGTTTCTGAGCGCGGTCTTGAGCTCCACCGTGCCAGCGATATCGATCGGGTCCTCGAGAAGTGTCTCCAGAACGTCCAACCCAGCAAGAACCAACGCCTCGAATTCGTGGCGTTGCAGGTTTGGGATGAGTCGCTTGTCGTCGATAGCCCTGGCCATGGCAGCTTCGAGGCTGTCCGCGCGACGGGAAGTATCCCGATCAGCGGCATGCTGGGCGAGCTCTGGGAAGTCCTTCGGCAGACCGTACAGGTCGAACATCGTCGTGAACCAAACATCGGTTCCTTTCTGCTCGGCCGTCAATCGCTTCAGATCTCGACACCATTTCGCCCACTGTCCTCCACCTCGTAGTTTCCCGCCATGATCGTCACGACCGGTCTGGACGATGACCGAGGATACCCATGTTCCCCGATTACCCAGGTGCGGCGTGAGCACGTGCCGAACAAACTCGTCTTCGGTCTGACCTTCGACAAGCACGTAGAGTCGCGTCACGGGCGACCCCCGATGACATTCTTGTCGTAGAGTTGCGAAAGCGTGTATTCCTCGAGCCAGCTCGAGAGCTGCTTTTCGTCGAGCCGGCGAAGCCGCGTGGCCTGATCTTCTCGTTGCGCCACCACCACGTGTTTGGGCTCGAAGCAATCAAGGATGACCGGAGACTGCGTCGACACAATGATTTGCCGGCGAGTCGATGCGCTGGAGATGAGGCTGCACAGAATGGCCAGAGCCGCAGGATGCAGGCCCAGCTCCGGCTCGTCTATGCACGATACCAGAGGCATCTCTGCCTCGGGCTGTCCGAGAGCAGTGATGAGGGCCAGCGCTCTCAGGGTGCCGTCGGACAGATGCGCGGGTCCAAAGGTTGCGCCTCGCTCATCCACCCACTCTAGCTTGATTCCGCGACGATCCTGGACGGGCAAGATGTCGGCAACGAACGGCGCGATCCTGCGGGTCACCCCCAGGATTCGACGCCACGAAGCCTTTGCCGCCTGGTCGTCACTCTCGCGAAGCCCAAGGAGGAATACGGGGAGGTTGCTTCCGTCTGACCGCAGGTATTCTCCACTCGTGTCGGCATACGATCTGGTACGCAGCGGCGATCGACGAGACGTATCGTGAAAGTGATAGAAGTTGATCTGGCGCAGCAGCCAGCGAACTGTCCTGGCAGTGTCATCGTCATTCTCCGTCGCAGCGACCTTGAGCATCGATTCACGGTGCCCCGCACCGAGCTCCGACCAGCGCCACTCCAGGTCAGTTCGCTGGCGAAAACCGGCCCGCTCTGAAAGGAATACCAGACTCTCGTCGGAGCCATAGCCGAGACTAGCCTGGTATGCGTTTTGACCGCTGTCAGTGTCGAACTCGAGCAAGATGTCGATCGCCGGAGTCTCCTTCGGACCGTAGTGCATCAAGTAGGTCGCACCCCCTCGCTCGTTGACAAACAATTGGAGCGCTTCGAATGCCAGCATGCGGGTCATTTCCAGGGCCCATAGAAGATTCGATTTGCCCGCTCCATTTGGCCCGATGAGTACCGATACCGCCCCAAGATCTAGGGAAACGTCTTTCAGCGAGCGAAAACCCGAGAAATGAATCCTGGCAAGCCTAGCGTTCACGACTGCACCTCCATGTCGGATGAAGCAATGCGGACTGCCTTCGGCCGGTATTCCCGCAAACAGATGGCTCGCTGCACCCTGATTCGTCCGGCAAAACTAGCATACTGGCGCGGCCTTTCACGGTCAGTTTAATACCAGAGCCATCAGAGCCATCGCTGCCTGGTAGGCAATCGACCGACCTTCCAGTAGAATCGGTCGGCAGGAGGGCCGATCGCGATGGGTGTGGCGCCAGAGGATCTGCTGTTTGTCCAGGGGAGCTTGGTGGATCACTTCAAGATCCTCCAGCTTCTCGGCCGGGGCGGGATGGGAGAGGTGTACCTGGCCAGGGACACCAAGCTCGGGCGGCGGGTGGCGCTCAAGGTGATCCGCCATGACCGGCTACCGTCGGACAGGACGGTGGTGGCCCGATTCATGGAGGAGGCGCGGTTGACGGCCAGCTTGAACCATCCTCACATTGTCACGGTGTACGCGGTGGGGGAGCACAATGGCAGCCCGTACCTGGCGCTGGAGTACGTGGAAGGTCAAACGCTCCGGCAGCGCATGAAGGAGGAACGGCTCGCTGCCAAGGAAGTCATGCGCATTGGCCTGGCGGTTGCCCAGGCGCTTGCCGAAGCGCACCGAAACAGGATTCTCCACCGTGACCTCAAGCCGGAGAACGCTATTCTGGGAAGGGACGGGCGGCTGCGTGTGCTCGACCTGGGGCTGGCGATGCTATTGCCTGCCGACAGTGGTGCGCGGGCATCGACCATGGCCATGGCAGCGGAATCAGCTCACGCCAGCGAGGGCGACTCGGATGACGGTGTCCAGGCCGTCCACACACACGGTGTTCAGGTCCCGCACGGCGTCCGGGACGTGCAGGAGGCCGGGTGGGATGGGGTCCGAGTTGGCGAAGGCGTGGACGGCGGCGGTGCGGGGGCGGTCGGTGACGGTGGTAGTGGCGAGGAAACGATCGTCGAGACAGCGGAGACTCTTTCGAACGACGAGGGAGAGCGCCATCGAAGCGCGTTGGCTGGCACTCCTGCCTACCTTGCACCCGAAGGTTGGCGAGGCGACAAGGTTGCCGAGGCAGCAGACATCTGGGCTCTCGGAGTGGTGCTCTACGAGCTTCTGCTTGGCAAGCGACCGTACGACGCCACGCCGCCGGCCATGCTGCCGATGGTGGTGGCGACGCTGGTACCGGTTCCGGCGGCAAAGGGTCCAGGAATCCCGCATGAGCTTGCCGAGCTGGTAGCCGAGTGCCTGGCCAAGGAGCCAGACGGGAGACCGACTGCCGATCGAGTGGCAGATCGACTCGGAGATTTGCTCGGCCGCCGGCATTTCGAGGGTGCCAGCAGTCCGTTTCGCGGGCTGGCTGCCTTCAACGAACGGTACGCGGCCATGTTCTTTGGCCGGGATTCCGAGGTGGCGTCGTTTGTCGAGCAGTTGCGCGAGCAGCCGGTTCTCACGGTCGCTGGACCATCCGGAGCTGGCAAGAGCTCGTTCGTGCAAGCGGGAGTCGTGCCCAGGTTGCGCGAGCAGGGCTCGTGGCTGGTGTTTCGTTTCCGGCCCGGACGCGATCCTTTCGGAGTGCTGGCAAGCTGTTTGTCGAGGGAGGCTGCCAAGATCATCGGCGACACTGAATCTCTCGAATTGCAGATCATCGCCACTGACAAGACTGGCTTGGCAGTAACTGGGGCAGTAACTGGGGCAGTAACTGGGATAGTAACAGGGATAGATGCCGAGGCTCGATTGGCGGCAAACCTGCGCGAGCGTCCACTGTTGCTGAACGTGATGCTCCACGAGCTCGCGGAGAAAGGGAACAAGAAGATCCTTCTGTTCGTGGATCAATTCGAGGAGGTCTTCACGCTCACTGGCGACGAAGAGACACGCCGTCGATTCGTCGAGGCAGTGTGTCGCGCCGAGGAGTATCCACGAGGCCCGGTGCGGGCGGTGGTGACGATCCGCGACGACTTTCTCGGCCATTTCGGGGAAGGCGA
>JAZDLZ010000754.1:0-2806 GCA_043801535.1 Pseudomonadota bacterium | reverse complement strand
AGCATCGCTATTGCGGCAGCCAGATTGGCTGCGCCGAATCGCCGCTCTCTTGCCGTCGCAGAAACGAACAGGACTGCAACGCGATCGCGGTCCGCGGGGAGGAAGCGGTGGCGCCAGAGATCGTGCAGTTGCCCGCAGCAGGCCAGCTCCTGGCTGCCATCATAGCGCCGGGTCGAGAAGCCAATTCGCCGTGCGGCTTCTTCCAGTGGCGACAGCCAGGACGGGACTGCCGGTGGCGTGCCGGGAACGCTGCCCCAGGCAATGACCGCGCCGTCCCCGAGCGGAGCCGATCCTTCGCCGGCGCCGCGGACTTCGAGGAGCACCGGCCTCGAGGAAAGTCCCCGCGCCAAGACCTCGCCGAACGCTCGGCAGCTCGCGATCTCGAGGCCGGCGGCGTCAGGCGGCGACTCGGCCGCATCAGATCTGGAGACCGCAGCGCAGCCAGCGCAGCGTGGTCCGGTGTTGTCACCGCCCATGCGAAGGAGCGTCGCGGTGGCCGCGTTCGTGTTCGGCCAGCCAGCGCAGACAAGGCAAGCTCGAGCCTCTGCGGCACGGCACAGCGCGATCGCTGCTGCCGCAGTGTATGGCTCTCGTGCTGGGTGCGGGGCGCTGACGAGATAGTCGAATCGTGGGTCGGCATCGCCGAGCGCACCACGGTGCGGATCAGCGCCACCACTGGTCTCTTGCCGCCCAGGTCTCGAGAGGGGCGCTGGACGAGGGGCAGAGGGATCGTGACGCAGAATGACAGTGGGTGCCAGGTGCGCCACGGATGCAACGAGGGAGAAGGTGGAACGGTGGTTGTCCGGTGCTTCGATTGTCACCTGCGCGAGGCCAAGCGCGGCAGCAGCTCGACAGGATCGATCCGTCGAGGGTCTCCGAGGTTCGGGATGCCGATGCCGTGCGGAGCTCACCAGCGGGCGAAGGATCTCCTCGGCGTAGAGCCACTGCTCGGCTTTGCTCATTGGCAGTCGGCCGTGTCCTTCGTGCGCGAAAGTACTTGTCGACTCGAGATCCATGACTATCCGCCTGATCGTCGTGGCGGTGAGAGGCCCCGTAACCGATCGCCTGTTTTGCCATCCGGCTCCGCACGGTGCCGAGGCGATTCGATTCCACGTCTCGCCTGGCGCTGCCAGCGCCAGGTCGTAGACAGCGCGATCCCAGGCGATCGTGAGCTCCGGGAGAAGGCTGGCAAGGAGCTGCGGCTCGGTTGCGGTTCGCCACTGACCGTCTCTTGCCCGGAGAGCTCCTTCGTCTGGTGCGGCGGCATCCACGAGAAGCTCCAACCAGCTCCATCCTGCCTTTGCGAGCGTCTTCGCTGCCGTGGAGTAGGGTTGGCCAAGCAGGACAGCCGCCGGTGATGCGGGCTCGTCGCCATCGAAGCTGCTCGCTGCCACGACCACTCTGGCGTCGAGAGCCAGCGCCACGTCCGCCGCCGCTGCTACCAGGTCGCCGTTGGCTGGAGTCGGGATTGCTACCGCGATGCGCCGGCCGCTCGAGCGAACGATCAGAACCGGATTGGGACTCCGGCCGAGTTGATCGTCCGGCGGATGAACGAACACTCCGCCTCCATCATCGATGATTGGCTCTGCCTGCATGCCGAGCTGCAAGAGTGGAGCGATTGCTCGACTCGGTGGTTGGTGCTCGGCGATCATCTCGACAGCAGCTCGCCACCTTGCCGCCTGGCTGCTCGTTGGGAGGAGACCGGTGCTGCCGTTGCGGACCGCATAGGGACGCGCTAGCAGCACCGCTCGTTCGAACGAACCCGGTACTGGCGTAGTGGTAGGAGCGACCAGGCCGCTGCCAGGGTTCTCGAAGAACCGACCCAGGCCAGTCAGTACGAAGAAGACCAGGCTGCCTGCCAAGAAGGCTCCGAACGAGACCTGGGCGGCCGGCAGTAGCACCCGCCAGATCGAATGGCGCCGCCACATCGCTACTGCCACGAGCGCGGGCAATAGATAGCCGAAGCCGTAGAGACTGGCGCCGGCCACCGCGAAGGTGGTATGAGGTGCCACCAGGGAAGCGGCGACTCGCAGCAGCGCATCGACGCAGAAGACGAATACCAGGCGACGCGGGCCCTCGATCTGCACGGTGCGCAGGAGCGGCAGCAGCAACACCAACCTCGCCGTTCCCAGCGCTGCCAGCGCCTCGGCAAGCGTAAACAGGACTTTTGTCGGCTCGAGCCATGCCACTGCCAGCAGTCCCGGTACCACGATTCCGTGAAAGTCCCAGCCGAAGCTGACGTTGGCACGGGCAGCAAGGAGAGCGCCGGCCAGTAGTAGCACGTAGGCCTTCGGATTCTGTTCCACGGAGAGAGCAATGTCGTCGAAGACCGTGGAGAACGCTGTCAGCGACGTGCCGCTCGCTCTGACGAGCAGTGCGATAATGACCGCAGTAAGGGCAGTGAGCATTCCCTGCTGCGCCAGTCCCCGGACTACACCGACTCGATCGAGCGTGTGCGCCATCAGTGGAACCAACACGAGCCCGAGCGAGTGCGGGCATGTGGTCGCGGCGGAAGCAAGCCAGGACGCGGCGCTCAGGGCGGTAAGGACGGAATGCTCGACGACGAGTCGTAACCCAGTGGCAGCGACCAGGATGAGGAAGAATCGTTCCCGTCCGAAGAATCTGCTGCCGGCGCCAAGACGGGCTAGTCCGTCGCCGAGGAGACGGACCACCGCTACCGTGCACAGCGATTCCACAATCATTAGCAGCGCTGCCGGCCAGGACAACAGCGCCACCATAGCCAGGTAACCAGGCACGACCAGTCCAGTGAAGGTCCAGCCCAGAGTCTCGGTGGCGGCCAGAGTCA
>JAZDLZ010000729.1:0-3505 GCA_043801535.1 Pseudomonadota bacterium | reverse complement strand
CGCCATCGACATCTGGGGTATCGGGTTCAAGACCGCCGATCGGATTGCCGCCGAGCTCGGTGTCTCGCCAACGTCGCCAGAGCGGGCGGCAGCCGGCGTGTTGCACGTCCTCGGTGAGGCATCGAGCGACGGGCATGTCTTTCTGCCGAGGAGCGAGCTTGTCGCCGCCACTGCTACCCTTTTGGGAGTGGAGCAGCCGATTGTCGTTGGCGCCGTGGAAGAGGCGGTCGCGGCGGAACGGATAGTTGTCCGTCCGATCGTCGCTGGTGGCGGCGGTCACCGGGATAAGGATAAGGATAAGGATAGGGATGCCGTCGATGACGTTGCCGTGTACCTGCGCTCGCTGCACGTTGCCGAGGCAGGGGCAGCAGCGATCGTTCACGGGCTGGTGGGTGCCCCGATCAAGCCAATCACCATCGACGTGGAAAAGGCCATTGCCTGGTTCGAGGAGAAACAGCGGATCGAGCTGGCCGAGGAGCAGCGGCAAGCCATCCGCAGCGCGGTGGTCAGCAAGGTTCTGGTCATTACTGGTGGACCGGGTACCGGCAAGACTACTCTGGTCAATGGCATCATTCAGATCCTCGAGAAGAAAGGGCGCCAGATTCAACTCGCCGCTCCCACCGGGCGGGCTGCCAAGCGGCTGACCGAAACCACGGGACGCGAGGCGAAGACAATTCATCGCTGCCTCGAATTCGATCCCAAGACCATGGCTTTTCAGAGGAACAAGGAGAGACCGCTCGAGGCGGACGTCGTGATTGTCGACGAGGCCTCGATGGTTGACGCCGTTCTCGCCTACAATCTTCTCAAGGCCATCCCCAAGCCTTGCCAGCTCGTGCTGGTTGGCGACGTCGACCAATTGCCGTCGGTAGGACCTGGAAGCGTGCTGGCGGAGATCATCGGATCGGGACGAGTCCCAGTTGTCAGGCTTTCCCACATTTTTCGCCAGGCCGAGCAGAGTCTGATCGTCGTGAGCGCGCACCGGATCAATCGGGGAAAGATGCCGATCCTCGACTCGACCGCCTACGCTCCCGCCGCCCCCGCCCCCGCCGCCATCGAGGACACCGCTGCCCCCGCCACCGCCGCCATCGAGGACACCGCCGCCCCCGCCACCGCCAACGCCGGTGCTGTGGGTCCCATGGCAGCGGTCACTGCTGGCGCCACTGCCGCTACCGCCACGATTGCCACCAGCTCGCGCTCTGGCTCCTCGTCGCGCTCGAGGTCGGATTTCTTTTTCGTCGAGAAGAAAGAACCAGAGGGTGTTCTGGAAGCGATCAAGCACCTGGTACACGAGCGCATTCCGCGCAAGTTCGGGCTGGATCCGGTGGACGCAATTCAGGTGCTCACGCCGATGCACCGGGGGCTGCTGGGTGCGACCAACCTGAACAGCGAGCTTCAGACACTCCTCAATCCGGCGGGGGCTACCATCGTCCGTGGCAGTCACGTCTTCCGCGTCGGCGACAAGGTGATGCAGATCCGCAACAACTACGATCTCGAGGTATTCAACGGCGATGTCGGCCGGATCGAGTCGATTGACGAAACCGAGCGAATCGTGAGGGTGACGGTCGACGGCCGAATCGTGGACTACGACTACGCTACTCTCGACGAATTGGTGCTCGCCTATGCGTGCTCGATCCACAAGTCGCAAGGCAGCGAGTACCCTTGCGTGGTCATCCCCGTCCACACTCAACACTACGTGATGCTCAAGAGGAACCTCCTCTACACAGGCATCACTCGAGGCCGGCGCCTGGTCGTACTGGTGGGAACCAAGAGAGCGTTGGCGATCGCGGTCAAGAACGACACCGTGGACGCCCGCCACACCCAGTTGGCCGCTCTTCTCCGCGAGAACAATCCATTCGCTCCGTTTGCCGCTGGCTGATCATCGGCTTCCCGCGACCTGGGCCTCGCACACTGCCGTGTCCGGCGCGCTCAGCTCGGAACGCCGGCAGCAATCCGACGGCTTGCGAAGGTGAGGCCAGCTCCGACGAGGAGAAGCCCAATGATGACGAAATAGGCGACGCTATCGGAGCCAGTCCGATCGATCACGACCCCGTTGATCCACGGCATTGCCAGGCCGGCAGCTCCCCAGGCGGAGAACAGCACTCCGTAGTTGAGCCCGAAGCTCGCAAGACCGAAATAGTCCTTGCACGCCGAGGGAAACAGCGAAAGGTTCGACCCGTAGCTCATGCCGATGGCGAGGACGATTAGCATGATGATCGGCCAACTGGCGCCTCCCTTCACCAGATAGAGCACCGTTACCGTTGCCGCCTGTAATAGGAAGGCGCCGAGGAGCGTTGATTGGCGGCCGATCCGGTCGGACACCACTCCAGCGAGGATACGTCCGCCAGCATTGCCAATGGCCAGCACCACGACAGTAAGGAAAGCTAGCTCTCCGAGCGAACGCTTGCCGAGTCCCTGGGCAACGCTGATGAACGTGAGGCCGGCCGCCGCTCCAGCGAAGTACATGAACCACAGCACGTAGAATTGCGGGTGGGCCAGCATGGCGCGCCAGTCGAGCTCTACGCGTGGCAGCGTTTTTGCTTGGGTCTTGGCCGCTGTTCCGCCCGGCTGATGGCCAGCCGGAGGATTGACGAGCAACTGGGCCAGTGCTGTGACGACAACCACGAAGGCGATGCCGAAGACGAGCATGGTCGAGGAAACGCCTTGCTCGACCGTGCCAGTCGGAGTGGTAGTGGAAAAAGCCTTGAGGAGCTTGGTTGCCAGAGGGGCGATGTAGATCGACGCCAGCCCAAAGCCAGCGACCACGACGCCGGCGACCAGCCCGGTCTTTTGCGGGGGATACCACTTTACTGCTGGGGGTGTGGCAGCAGCATAGCCGCAGCCGATGCCCATGCCGGCGAGAACGCCAAAACCGGCAACAAAGCCAGCGAGCGAGTTGCCGACCACGGACGCCACAATGAAGCCGGCACCAGTCAGCAGTCCTCCCATGCTGGCAATCAGGCGAGGTCCGTAGCGATCCTGCAGGCGACCGGCCGGGATCATCGTCAAGGCGAAGACCATGCACGCGATCGAATACGGCAGTGCCTTGTCAGCATTGCTCCATCCCCACGATTCCGGTATTGCAGCTTTGACGACACTCCAGCTGTAGAGGATGCCGAGCGCCAGGTTGATTCCAGTTCCGGCAGCGACGACGGTAGTAGCACGTCCGGTGTCTTTCTCTTTGGTCATTGAGCGCCTCCATTCGGTTGGACCGACGAAGCTTGCCCGCGAAGGGGTCGCGCGACCCCTTAGCTTGCACGGACGGTACACCGGGGCGCCCGCGGATTCCACGGGGGAAGTGCAGGGTAGGTTGGACACTCCATTCATTTCTCGTCCTGCGACCAAGCAGTCTCGTAGAATGCCGGGCGAGGGAGCCCAAGGAAAGGAAAGGAAAGGAGAGCAATGAGAGCAATTCGAGTTTTGGCCTTGCTGCTTGCTTTTGGTACGGCAGCCACAGCTTCGGCGTACAAGATCCAGATCAGCGAGGAGTCTTCCCTCGGCATCGACT
>JAZDLZ010000677.1:0-3656 GCA_043801535.1 Pseudomonadota bacterium | reverse complement strand
CGTGGAAAACATCAACGGCACCGTCGACGAATGGCTGAACACCTCGGCTTTGCAGCGGGTCCTTGCCCAAGTCGAGATAGAGTTCTCCAACTCGATCATCGAGGCATTCTGGCGCTCCCTCCGTCATGGCTGGCTCTACCTCAACAGCCTCGACTCCTTCGCCACCCCCCGCAAGCTCGTCGAGTTCTACATCGAGCAGCACAACACCGTCATGCCCCACAGTGCCTTCCGAGGTCAAACGCCCGACGAGGTCTACTGCGGGAGCGCCGCCGACTTGCCAGCCAAGCTGGCCGAACAGCGAGCCGAGGCACGCATCAACAAGGTCTAGTTGGCCCTATGATTCGGAGTGATCAGCCTGTCGGCTTTGGCCTAAGGAGTCGGCGGTGACAACCTCCTTGAACGCCTGTCGCAGGCGCTGCTTGTCATCGAACACGAGATCTCGCGCGAGTTCCTTTTTCATCGCCAGGAGCAGCATGCGGTCCACCTCGTGCGGGATGCTCTTCTCACCCGCTTGTAGAGTGGCTTTCACCGGCTCGCGCTGCCCAGGGTCGATCGCTGCCCATACCGCTCGCGCAACCCTCATTGCGGGCGTAACATTTCCCGTTCCGTCGTCCGGTTCCACCGACACTTTCACTTCCGGTGAACGCACACTCAGAAACTGGCCGAGTTCATCGATGCTGATTTCGCGAAGCTCATCGGCCTCCTGGATCAACAGCGACGATTGGTTGAACACGCCCACCGCACGAAGTCCGACCAGATGGACGCGAACGCCGAACTCCTCAGCCTGCTGCACTCCAACACGGATATCCTCGTCTCCAGTGACGAGAACGGCCGCCGCCATGGCGCCGTTGCGGGCTAAATTGATCATGTCCGTGACGATCAGTGAGTCGACACCCTTCTGCTCGCCCTGCTGATTGACGATACCGAGACGAACTTTGATGTTGTCGGTGTCCGCGAGCGCCTTGTGTTCCAGCGTCGGACCGCTGCTCGTGCCGTCGTACCAGTAGACCCTGAGCAACGGAAGGCCCGTCAGGTCATGACTGATCTGCCTCAGGAAGGCACCCACGGCAGTTACGTCGAGCTTCAAGCGGCCCCTGGACGCCTTTTCCCCCAACAGGATCTCTGAGCCTGCAGCGAATAGGTATCCTGCGTCGACAAAAACCGCAACTCGGTCCACGGAGACCTCCAAGGGAAAAAAAAAGGGAACCGCCCCGGATCATGGAGAAGCTCCCTATGCAATCACCGCCGAGAAAAAGAAGACCGGCGATTGATGAAATAATGTTGGATGCGGAGCCCGGTGTCAAGCAGATCTGCACAGCGGCGTCCTGTGCCAAATACAAACGACAGATTAGTTTGTAATTACAACAACATCCCATCTGCAAGAACTGCCGGATGGAGGCATGAATGGCACGGACTCAGAGTCCAGAAAGTCGCTTTTCATGGCAATCGGACCCGGATCTCGCATGCCTTGGTTCACCGCGTTCGACAGCGGGGGTATCGAGTGGCAGTGGGATAGCGTTTGCGTTTCTGGGCAGCGTGCGGCGATCTTGCACTGCTACGTATCACCACATTGTGGAGGAACGGTGACGCAAATGCGTCATACGCGGAATCATTCAGAAATCTCCGACTCGCCCGGCGCGGCATCGCCGTGTGGCAATGGATGAGGGCAGATGGCACAATGAGCTTTCCGGTTTGCCTCGAGTCGCTTGATGCGCGCGTCAGCTCGTGGTTCGGCCAGCTTGACCGGCAAGTCGGCGGCGCTCCCGTGGTAGATTTCGTCGGGCGTCTGTTGCCCGACTGGCAGACTTGTTCACGGATGCGGTGGTCGTGGGTTCGGCGGCCGAATGGGGCAATGGAGCAATGGAGCCCGTAGAAGCGGGTTGGACACAAGCGGACCGCATGCTACAAGGATGAAGCGTCCGTGCTTGGGCTGCCAGGGAGAGGATGAAGTGGTCACGAGGCGCTGACGGAAAGATGAGCAATTTCGCTGATGTCGCATTTGCGCCACGAAAAACTCTGGAATGTGGTGATACGGAGCTGGGTTGCGTGAGGGGCGCAGATGAGAAACCCAACTTGGCATCATGATGGATTGGCGTTGTGAAAACGGTGGACCAGTCGCGGAGTATGGGCACGCAAATGGTCGAGACGTTCGTTTCTCCCGATAGTGCCGCGCGGTGGACAAAGGGCCTCCTGCTTGCCACGCTAGCACTCTCCATTGTGGGGATCGGATCTGGCCTCCTGCAGATTGAGCTTCTGTCGCGGGCCGCCAGCGGAGGCATCTCGGACGCGGAAGCGGCGGCAAACGATGAGAGGCAGCAGGTAGTCGGCGTACTCCAGACCATTGCGTACATCGGAACCGCAGCCGCGTTTCTGGTGTGGTTTCGTCGCGCCCATAGGAACCTCCCGGCTCTGGGCGGCCGCGAGCTGAAGTACACGTCCGGTTGGGCGGTCGGCGCATTCTTCGTGCCCTTCCTCAACCTTGTCCGTCCCCTTCAGGTAATGCGGGAAGTATGGCATGCCAGCGACCCGACGGGACTCGAGAGGGACACTTCGGCATCGGGACCGTCGGTGAGGAATGAACTCGGGACACCTTCGCTAGTCGGATGGTGGTGGGCATTCTTCCTTATTTCGCACTTTCTCGGAAACATGATTGCGCGTATGGCATTCTCCGAGAATCGGACAATCGATGAGCTCCAAACATTCAGTGCGCTTCTTTGCCTTTCCGATGTCCTCGACGTCCCGGCAACACTTGTGGCCCTCGTTCTCATTGGGCGCATCTCAAACTGGCAGGATCAGCGAGCAGCCCGGATCGCACAAGGAGCCACGGCGACGGCACAAGCTCATGGATCTGGAGCTTGAGACTGATCGCGTGGGCATCATTCACTACTCAAGAGATGGCATGCACATAGTTCCAGGGAGGCCGCAATGACACCGCGGCCTGTCGAGTGTAATGAAGTCTTGCTATCGCTCCAACGGGCGATGCTTGGCGAGGTCTTCCCGGCCGTCCTGTGCCAAATACAAACGACAAATTCGTTTGTAATTACAAGAACATCCCAGCTCCGCATCACCACATTCGGGAACAATGGTGACACCACTGCGACACGCTCGAAATCATAGAAGAACCTCCGACTCGCCCGGCGCGGCACCGCCGCGAGGCAATGGATGAGGGCAGACTGCGCAATGAGTTTTCCGGTTTGCCTCGAGCCGCTTGACACGCGCGTCAGCTCGTTGTTCGGCAAGCTTGACCGGCAAGTCGGCTGCGCTCCCGTGGTAGATTTCGTCGGGCGCCTGTTGCCGGACTGGCAGACTTGTTCACGGATGCGGTGGTCGTAGGCTCGGCGGCCGAACGGTGTAGAGGAATCTGCGGAAGTGGATATGAGACAAGCGGACCGCATGCTACAAGGATGAGGCGCCTCTGCATGGGCCGCCAGGAAGAGAACGGGTTGGCCAGGTGGCGCAGACAGAAAGATGAATCATTTCGCCGATGTCGCATTTGCGTCACGGAAACTCTGGAATGTGGTGATACGCAGCTGGGCAGCACCGGCGATCCGCCCACGTGGGCGGGCGCTGACAATGCCGCCACCATCAATGCTTCAGTTATAGCATGGTGTTTTTCGGCTCGCTGAATCGCTCCAGGACAGCGGCAACGAGACACG
>JAZDLZ010000660.1:0-2964 GCA_043801535.1 Pseudomonadota bacterium | reverse complement strand
GCAGACCAGTTCAACGCTCTCCAGCACCGCAGCGCCGGGGTTCGTGATGTCCACATACACCATCCGCTGCGACCCCACAGGGGTCTCGCGAACGATCGCGTAGTCCGACGGTGGGACGGTGAGCTGGACTCCGCCGCAATGCGCATGGGGGGCGACGACGCAGAGGATGGCCAGTGCGAGAAGGAGGGCTTCTGGCATCGCGAAGGTTCCCTACAAGAAGCTCCGTCGATTCCCCCAGCCGCCCGATGCGACGTTCGAGGTCGAGGTCGAGAAGTGCTACCGCAAGCCCGTCGACACCGACGAGGGCGCCCGCGAGATCCTCTGGGTCGACTGGACGTTCAAGAAGGTCGAGGACGGCGGCGAGGAGGCCGAGAAGTGGCTGGACAAGCCGTACAAGTGGCGCGTGGGTCGCCTCCCCCACCCCGAGGATCCCAATGACGCCGAGATCAAGGGCATCGTCGACCAGCGCATCTGGGACGCGCTGATCTTCCTCGCTGACGGCACCTACCCCGACCCGACGGATGAGGAGTCGGGCCTCGACGAGGGCAAGCTCTCGGGCGTCGTGTGCAAGGCCCGTTCGCGCAACACCTCGAACGAGAAGAGCGGCGCGCAGTTCTGCAACTGGACGCTCCTCGTTCCGACCCGCAAGCAGGCCGAAGCCGAGGCCGAGGGTCGCGCCCCCAAGGCCAGCGCCGGGAAGAACACCGCTCGGCCGGGACGTCGGTAGTCTGACGTGATGTAGGAATGAGGGCTGCTGGGTAGATCAGTTCAACGTACGTTCAATCAGGTCTGTCCAGCAGCCCTCTTTCTGAGCACGAGCAGAAAAGCATGCGACTCCGAGTGTACATCGCCGGCCCATTCGCGGATCGTCAGTATGTCCGTGTCTTCCGTCGCGCCTTGATTGAGTCCGGCAGGGTCCGAGACCTTGAGCTTACGGTCACATCGCGTTGGATTGACGTTGAAGATGGCACTGAAGATGCGAGTGCCGCGACCAAGAATCTCTTGGACATTCGGAATGCTGATGTACTGGTATGCCTGAATCCGCCAAATCGAGGGCGCGAGGGTGGCCGTCACATGGACTTTGGCTACGCCCTTGCACTCGGCAAGCAGATCATCGTCACCGGCTGGAACCAAGCGCTCTACCACAAGCTCAACGTCGTCCGCCAAGTGACCTGGGACATTTCGGTCGCGACGCTCGCTGAACGTGTAGTCAACGCGTTGCGTGTGGAGAACACATGAACTGGAAGCGTGCTGGTCTGATCGGAGCTGCAATCGTTCTCCCTGGTGGAGCCGCCCTTGCAGCGTTGGGCCTTCGGCGTCGCAAGACGATATGCGCAACCGATTGGATCCAGACGTACTCAGGTCTGCGCTTCAATCCGCTCAATCCTCGCATCGAGGATGTGAAGCCGATTGACATCGTGACGGCTCTCGGACGCGCGCCACGCTTTGCTGGCCATCTGGCGATTGCCTATCCGGTCGCGAGTCACGCCGTCATGGTCTCTTACGAGATCGAGCCGGAGCTGGCTCTGTACGGCTTGCACCATAACGACACCGAGGCATACCTCGTGGACGTTCCGCGCCCTGTGAAGCGTCAACTGCCTGAGTACATGGAGGCCGAGAAACGGTTGAGCGCTATGATCTACGAAGCGCTCGGCCTCGAGGAGCTGGATCGCTATGAGCAAGAGGAGCTGGACCGCGCCGACAACGCAGTGCTTCGCTGGGAAGCCGAGAACCTGTTCGTGGCCGGACCGACAGATCACTGGTCAGATCGGCTTCCCCAGATGAAGCGGTATGTGCCAGACGCAACCTGGACGATGGAGCGCACGCCGGCTCAGGCGACAAGCATGTTCGTGGCGCGCTGGCGTGAACTCCAGGGAAGCGTGCAGCTATAGGAGGGAACATGAAGCTTATCGGAATCACTGGTCCTGCTGGTAGCGGGAAGTCGACGGCGGCTTCCATTCTCGAGAAGAAGCACGGCTTTGCTGCTGTGGCACTGGCGGATCCCATGAAGCGCGCCCTTCGTGACTGGTACGGCTGGTCCGAAGAAACGCTGTGGGGCCCGAGTTCGTTTCGGAACGCCGAGGACACGCGACTCCCGATCATGACTTGCACTTGCAACATGCCGGCGCGCTCCGTCGGGAACACAATCCTTGGTGACGCGTGGTGCCTCCTGTGTCGCCGACCGGTGCACGTCGGGCAGAAGTGCCTCTCGGCGCGGTTGGTACTGCAACTGCTAGGGACGGATTTCGGACGTGTGCTCCACGAAGACACCTGGATCGACTGTGGACTACGAACGGCAAAGCAGTGCGAAGAAGGTCTGGACTACTCGCCAACTCGGGGCTGTTTCCATACTGATCCGCTGGGGTCTTTGCGGATCCATGAGGGTGTTGTGATCCCCGACGTCCGCTTTGCCAACGAGGCCCGCAAGATCCGCGAGGCCGGTGGCTCCATCTGGCGGATCGTGCCATCTCAAGCGCCCAACAAGCTCACTGGAGGTATCGAGGGTCACGCAAGCGAGCTTGGCATTCCTGACGAGCTGGTCGACGCGACGCTGGTCAACCCGTTTGATGAGCGGCTCGAGGTTGTCATCGTCGAGCATCTCAGGAGCGTGAAATGAGTATCCTTAGAGCACTCACGCAGGAGCACAGCGGTGATCTCTATGCGCTCGACAAACTCGCGAACATCGCCAAGGCACTGAGATCCAGCGAGATGTGCTGCCAAGATCATGTCCTTGCAACTGAGATGGCTACCCTCTACGTCAAAGCCTGTATCGAGCTTGTGGCTGCTCTCAAGGGTTCCCATGAGGTTCCGAAGGACACCTGGCGATGACTCCCGACGCCGGCACCATTCGGTACAAGATCCACCGGGCGCTGTTCGTTGCACGAACGTACGGAATGACCCGTGAGGAGATCGAGCTGACGCTCCGACTTCGACATCAAACGGTCAGTCCCCGGATCCTCGAGC
>JAZDLZ010000627.1:0-2969 GCA_043801535.1 Pseudomonadota bacterium | reverse complement strand
CGACTGATTCTCCTCGGAGAAAGCCACCTTCGCACGGCCGTGCGGGAATTCACCGCCCACTATCACGAGGAGCGGAACCACCAGGGGCTTGGCAACGAGCTCATTGTGCCGCTCCAGCAGCCTGCCAACACCAATGCTCCGGTCGAGTGCCGGGAACGGCTCGGCGGCATTCTGCGTTTCTACTATCGCCTGGCGGCGTGAATCGCTTTTGCTCATCGGCGGGTGGCAGTGCCAGGCGGATGGCGGGCAGAGCTGTGATCCGCGTGAGCCTCAACGACGCGCGATCGTGGATCGGCAAAGATCCAGCCGGCGAAACCGTCCATGGCGACGCACGGCCTGGTGCAATTGCCGCCGCGGACGGCAAATTAACCCTGGGGCCGTGCCACTCCTGACCCCCTGCTCGTTGATGGTGACGACCGGGATATTCCTGGAATCATTGAAGAAATCCGTCGATCCCATTTGGCACAGGACGGGGACCAACGAGCAACGATCACACCCGATGGCCGAGGCCGAGGTGTGTTCCGCGTGAGCCTCAAAGACGCGCGCTCGCGGATTGGCAAAGACCCAGCCAGCTAGCCGTCCATGGCGACGCACGGCTTGGCGAAATTGCCGCCGCGGACGGCAAATTCACCCCGGGGCCGTGTCACTCCTGACCCCTGCTCGTTGATGGTGACGACCGGGATATTCCCGGAATCATTGAAGAAATCCGTCGATCCGATTTGGCACAGGGCGGGACGAATTCAGCTGACACATGAGGGCAGTGGCCCCTGTCGCCGCCTCCATTGAAACCACTCCTCACCGCGCGCGGCCTGAATCTCCTCCAGCTTCTCACAACATTCGGACAGACACTCGTCGCAGATGGCAGTCGCGCACACGGGAATTGTCAACAATGCTCGCATTTCGCGTCGACCGCAAAATGAGCAGCGTTCAGACGGCAGCAGCGGCCCCCCAATGCGAAACGGGTCACCGTAGACGCGCCTCACTAGGGCGTGCTCTCCTCGTATGGCCTCTACTTGATCTTCGATGCTGGCGCGCACCTCGCATGCCGACCGTATGCATTGCTCGCATATCGGCTCCCGGACTGAGAGTTCGCAATCGCAGACTATGCAGCGATCCATTCTGGTGTCCTCCTCTACTGTTCGAGTGTCCAGACGAACCAACGGTGGCCCTGCCGACATTCCGTTTCTGCGATAGCCTGGCAGCACCTGCCGATGCATTCCTCGCAGAGCGCGGTTATCCCTCCAGTACTCAGGAGGACCCGGACTTCTGCCTTTGGCCGAGCACAGAAGGCGCAGAAAAGATCCGCATCGACCGCTCTGAAGCGGGGTGGACCATTGGAGCTCTCGTTGCTCGAGTCGGGCTTCAACGCAGCCCGTCGAACACATGATGGACAAGCGAAATCCTCCACGTTCTTTCTTCCGCAAACGACACAGTCCATTGCATCTAGCCCCACAGAGCAAGATTGGCAAGCGACCAAGTGTACCAAGCATAGGCAATGATGCCGGTGTGACTGCAGTCGACCATAGTTGCGCTCGAAAGAGTCAGCAGTTCGAAGGCGACGCCTGTTCTCGCCGGATGAAATGCATAGGGCATCTTGCACATGTATTGGGAAATCGCATCCTTCTTGAATGCGAGCCACGCCCTCATGAGCGCGACCAACGTCCCATGGCATATTGCGATTTTCGGTTCTCCCATCGTTGCCAATTCCGCCTTTCCCTTCAAATAGTCACCGATCCCCGTGACCGCAGGCCAGATTGCCGGCTCGATTAGCTCGCCAAACTTGTGAACGGTTCCAAAAATCGGAACAGTGGCGCCCGAAAAAAGGAACAGCCCAAGCGGATCGGTGTATTTGACTGGATTGCTCTTAACGTACTGGTAGACGGACTCCCCAAGGCCTTCGTTCCAGAACGAATGCGGGAAATACTCCCAGGAAGCAGCCGACTTCAAGAGCGTCTCGTCTTCGTTTCCCGGAACGCTGATGGGATCCCGCGAGATGAACGCTCCTATGACACTGTCATAGGAGCGCGATCGCAAGTAGACAAATGCAGGCTCATCTGTGTCGTGTCGCCTACTCGAAAAGCCCCACACGGTTGTCCCCATTCCCACTAGAGGCTGACCGAAGACGTCGAAGCGCGCCATTCTTTTCACGAGGGCGGTCGAGCCAGACAGCATCGCGGTCGAGCCCAAGGCGTCCGTGTGGAAATAGGATTTTCCTTCGTCGTCAACCTCGCCTAGGATCTCGTCGACGCGAACGGGGCTGTGACTCCACCGACTGTGCAGAAACCCGGCGTCGTCATACTCGGCGATTTCTTCGATCCCGTCGAGAACGACGGCACGGACACCAACATCGTCTTGCAAGCGAACCCGAAGACCGCTCGGATCGTAGGACATCGTGTGGACAACCCCTGATGGCAACCGGAGCTGCTTCAGCCGGTTGTCGTTGTCCCAGACGTACTCCGTAGCCCCCCCAGGCGATACCTTCATCGTCTCGTTTCCATTGCGGTCGAATTCAAACGTCGTCTCGCCGTTCGGATCAACAGCCCTTTGGATCTGGTTGAATGCATTGTAGGCGTAGATGGTAGGCACGTATGTGCAGTTTTCGTCGACGCGCCCGTCGCAGTCGTTGTCGAGTCCGTCGCAGACCTCGGCGACACCCGGGTAGATCGATGGATCAGTCGAGGCACAATCGGCATGCTGCTTGCCGCAGCTCCCCGCAGTTGTTCCGTAGCCATCGCCATCTGTGTCGTCGCAGGCGGGCACGCAACCTTGATCGACGGTTCCTGGGCAGGGATCGCAAGCGTCTCCTCTCGAATCCAGAGGCGTGACGCGGACATCATCCCACCGTGCGTAGGGGTCCCAATCGGCAACAAAGCCAACTGTTCCCGTGAGGTAGCTGGCGTCCTCTGCCTGTAGGATCAAATCCGGACCGTGATAGACCCGCATCCGGGGACCGTCTGCCTCGACCGTGT
>JAZDLZ010000599.1:0-2616 GCA_043801535.1 Pseudomonadota bacterium | reverse complement strand
CCTTACCTCCAGAGCAGGGGGATGCTGTCGGCTCAGACCGCTAGCGCCTTCGATCACAGGACATACCTGCGTGGCCATGTCGCGGGCGCAGCGGACGAGATCGCCAACTCCATCAACCCCGAGGAGTTCGCGACGATCGATGGCTATTGCAGCAAGCGATTCACCGAGCTCGCAGGTTCGACCCGGTCATGGGACTGGGTAGACGCCTACTGTCTTACCGAGGACTGCCCGGTGAAGGTGCCGATCTCGATGGCTGTGTCTACCTGCCAGTCCAACGGTATTGCGGCGGGCAACAGCATGGCGGAGGCGGTCAGCCATGGTATTTGCGAGGTGTTCGAGCGATTCACCATGTGGACGGTGATTGTCAAACACCTCACTATCCCGACGGTTCCCGCGGAATCGATCGATGATCCGGAGCTGCGGGCTGCCCTTGACTAGTTCGAGACCGCCGGCATCAAGCTGACGATCAAGGATTTCAGTCTTGGCGGACGGTTCCCCTGCGTTTGTGTCGTGTTCCGCAATGACAACCTCAAGCGCCTCTCTGGGCCGGCAAGCGCGCCGCTGCTGCGCCACCGTCTGCGTACACTGCGGGTTGCCTCTAGTCCGCACCGCAGCGAGGCAGTGCTTCGCTGTCTCAGTGAGGAGCTGCAAGGAACTCCATCGCTAGAGGAGTATCAGTTCCCCAGCTCGTATGGCCCTGTGTGGGAGTACTTCACCAAGGAGATGGGCCGCTCGTATCGCGATCCCTCAGACGAGTGGTTGATGCTCAGCGGCGGCGGCTACCGGACAGACTTCTGCCGTTACGGGGACCTCCAGTTCCTCGAAGCAGGTAATGAGGTGTCCTGGGATTCGCTGTGGGAATGGCACCACGACGACTGCCGCGACGACGTCGCCGAGGCCGTGGAGGTCTGTCGGCGCGAGAAGGTCCGACTGCTCGTTGTGGACACGACGCATCCCCTCGTGAAGTTTCCGACCATCCTTGTCGTGGTGCCCGGCCTCTCGAACATCGTCACACTGACGGACCAACTGGAGCCATCCCGCTCGGCCGCCACTACTGTCAACGTACCGACCACGAAACCGGGCAACCGCCTCGCCGTCTCCGAATTCGAGCTCGGCGATGACTGGCTGGGCAACGAGCGAGTTCTGCCAAAGCTGATCGCCACAGTCGAGGAGTACCTGGCCACGTTCTTCCCCGCGGCCACCTATACGCCCAAGACGCGGTTGCTGCCGCTCAACCTGTGCCAGTTGCTCGCCTTCGCCAACTACGAGCTGGGGAGCTACCCAGACGCCCTGCACTGGGCGGAGCTTTGGCGGTTGACTGAGAGCATGCCCCCGGGAGCTTCCTGCGCCGCTGCTCTCCGGGACTTCATCCGCACCGACCTTCTCGGGGGGAGCCCTGACCGAGCGCTGGCCAGCCAGTACGTGCGCTCCATCGCCCCATCGCTGCGCTACTTCGTCAGCGTCCCCTACCGCAACCCCTTTCGCCACGTGACCGACGCGCCCACCGACCCACCCTGGGAGCTCGAGCTGCAAGCGAAGCTGCAAGACGAGTATGTCGGCTTCCTGGACGCATGCGCGGCCGGCTTGCCGGACAGATAGTACCACTCGCGGAGAGGGTCCAGGCCAGTTTACCTGGCTGGACCCATCCCGAAATCATCTGGCATGCCGGACAGATAGGGCTACCAGCTGCGAGCTGGGCGGCGGTAGCTGTAAGTCTAGGGCGTCACTTTGCCATCGCGTAGCGGTTATCCCAGAAATGGGTAGTGCAACAGCCAGCCATGAAACGGGAGCAGGCCTGGTCCTCGTAGTCTTCGCCACCATAAGTGTAAGCAAGGTCGAAACCCTCGACACCGTCGAACAACTCGGACGAAGCGATCATTTTGAAGAGGCGACCCTCGAGTTGGCTACCGTCGACCTGGCCAAGAAGCGGCTCGAGGATGTCGAGGTGGTCGTTGTAGAGCCTGACGAGCTGCACGGAATTCGTCCGCGTGATGAACTTCTCACGCATGCCGGCATCGTTCATCATCGCGTCTGCCAGGTCTTTTACTTCACCGCGCCAGGTGGAGCGAAGCTCGGGATCCGCTTCCAGCGCTCCAATCCGCTCTTCGTTGAGAACCCCTTCGCCGGTGGGGGGAGCGTCGAGGGCGTTGAGGCAGCCAGCTCCCACTCCCACGGCTCCCAATCCCAGAACAGCAGTTGCCCCTACCTTCAGAAAGTTGCGTCTATCGGACATGTAGACTCCTTTTTTTCGAGGAAGATGGACATCCATATTGCAAGCAGAGTGCCAACCATGTCAACGCCGTATTTTGGCTAGTTACAGTACGTCATGGCACAACATGCGCAAGAGCATTGCGCAACATGCGCAAGAGCATTGCGCAACATGTGCAAGAGCATGGGCACAACATGCGCAAGAGCACTATCGCGTCGGAGCTGCGAGCGAAGCTGCAAGACGAGTATGTCGGCTTCCTGGAGGCATACCCCGGCCGGCTTGCCGGACAGATAGGGCTACCAGCTGCGAGCTGGGCGGCGGTAGCTGTAAGTCTAGGGCTTCACTTTGCCATCGCGTAGCGGTTATCCCAGAAGTGGGTAGTGCAACAGCCAGCCATGAAGTTGGAG
>JAZDLZ010000596.1:0-4721 GCA_043801535.1 Pseudomonadota bacterium | reverse complement strand
TCAGACCGTCGGCGAGCATGATATTGCAGAAAGGACAGGCCACTGCGATGGTGTCAGCTCCGCTGGCGACGAGATCCTCGGCGCGCTTGCGATTCACCCTGCTGCCAGCAGCCTCCTCCAAGAACATACGGCCTCCGCCAGCACCACAACAGAGCCCACGCTCGCGGCGGCGCTCGGCCTCCAGCAGCGTCTGGGTGGCAGGGATCAGTTCCAGTAGCCGGCGCGGGGCGTCGTACTCTCCGTTCCAGCGGCCAAGATAGCAGCTATCGTGAAAGACGATTCGCCTGGCTGGCGACTTCTTGAGGCAGAGTCTACCCTCCTCGACCAGGGAGCAGAGAAGCTGGCTGTGGTGGACGACTTCGTAGCTGCCACCAAACTGCGGATAGTCATTGCGAAAGGTGTGCAGACAGTGCGGGCACGCCGTGACCAGTTTCGTGATTCCATGGTTGGCGAGGGTCTCGATGTTGGCGGCCGCCTGCATCTGGAACAGCATCTCGTTCCCCGCTCGACGGCCGAGGTCGCCGCAACACGCTTCCTCGTCGCCCAGGACCGCGTAGCTGACACGGGCAGCATTGAGCAGCCGTACCAGCGCCTGGGTCTGCTTGCGAATCCGCTGGTCGAAGGCG
This sequence comes from Pseudomonadota bacterium, assembly GCA_043801535.1. GTDB lineage: Bacteria > Myxococcota_A > Polyangia > Haliangiales > SHYZ01 > JAZDLZ01. The sequence goes on along the minus strand of JAZDLZ010000596.1, from coordinate 4,095 downwards.
CCAGCGCAACCGACCCACAGAAGGTATTCCGGGCGAGGATTCTCCTCGAGAGTGGGAACGGCGAGATCGCGAGCCCAGTCAAAACGCTGATCCGCCCCGATACCCCACGGATTCGAATTTCGTTCGATGTTGCGAAAAGCCCGGGCAAGATCGGCAGGCACCTTTTCTTGGGCAAGGACCAAGTTCTGCCTCAATTGGAGAATCTTCAACGGATGCTCGACGAAAACGGGGCACACTTGCTGGCAAGCACCGCAGGTGGTGCACGACCAGAGCGTCTCTTCCTCGAGGCGACCGCCAATCAGTGGCGGCATTGCCTCGAGCTTGGACGATTGTCTGGCGATCGCTCGACCAACAGCTGCGTGATCGGGATGCTCCTCGTCGGCGCTCTCGTGGCTCCCGCCACCTTCGTGACCGTGACTGCCTTTGTCTTCCGAATCCGCGCCCCGATTTTGGCCGGCGCCGGCTCCGCCGTGATGATCGTGATGTCTCGGAGGCAGCAGCGATAGCTCGCGCTTCAGCCGCTCAATACGAAAGCCGAGCGAGCCACGCTCCAGCGTTTCCTCTCGGATGTCGTGCACGAGTTGCATCGGCGACAGCGGCTTTCCCGTCGCATATGCTGGGCAATAGTTCGTGCAACGTGCGCACTCCGTACAGGCATAGGTGTCAACCAACGACTTCCAGGAAAACTGCTCGTACGCACCTACTCCCCATTGCTTTTCGTCCTCGAGGTCGAGCTGCGGCATCGCCAGCTTCCGCTCGGAAAGGTTCATCATCAGGATGTTCGGCAGCGAGCCGAGCAAATGGATGTGCTTCGAGAACGGCAGGTAGTTCAGGAACGCGAGCAACGCCACGACGTGCACCCAGTAGGCAAGCTCGGCCAAGACGTGCGCCGCATTGGGCGAGATGCCAGCAAACAGGCGCGCAATTGCCGTCGAGACTGGCGCAGAGGGAACGGCAGCGCTGCCAGCCGCGAGCGCCCCGAACGACTCGTGACCGTAGTAGGTCACAACGAGCAGCGCGATTCCTCCGAGAATGAGCCCAGCATCGACGGAAAGCTTGATGAGCTGGGGCTTGGTCACTGCCCGCCGGAAGAAAGCAAAGACAAGCGCTGCCAAGACCAACAGGCTGGCTACGTCGACGGCGAGCTTGACTGCCCGGGCAGCGAGCTCACCGACGACCAGAGCCCAACTGAACTCTGACCAGAGTCCAGAAACAATCGTCTCCACCGTCGCCAGCGCGATGATCAAGAAGCCCCAGAATATGACGAGGTGGTGATAGCTCGCAGTGGCTGGCCGAAGCTGCGGCTGGGCGACCCTCGCTTGGCCAAAAAAGAACTTGAGCACGTTCCATAGCCGCGTGCCCAAATGATCCAAACGGGGCACTGGCTCTTTGGCCCCCTGCATGGCAATCCACACGTAGCGAGTCAGAGTCCGTGCAAACAGACCGAACGCAAACAGCAGAAGAGCTGCAAATACCAGTTGTTTCATATACTTACCCCAAGTGCGTGCATTCTGCCGCACGCCGTCGCGAAGGTCAACTGCATAATCATCTTCGCAGTCGACCGCGAATCATCTTGCGCATGCATAGCAACATGCCCATGATTAATAGAGGCTCGTTCTCATGGCAGGCGCAGACCGGAGACATAATCTCTTAGTTCTCAGTGACTTGCACCTCGGAGAAGACCTCCGACCGGCCACCAAGACTGGCTATCTTCGCCACCTGCTGATCCTCGAACGGGAGCTCGAAGCGTTCCTCGACTACTACGGGAGCCGCCGCATGGATGATCGTCCGTGGCGCCTCATCGTCAACGGCGACATGGTCGACTTTCTCTCGGTCTGCCTGATTCCTGGCGACAACGAAGCGATTCCACCAGACATGGCAGGCATTGACCCTGAGGAAGCAGTCTACGGACTGGGTACCAAACCGCTCGCCGTTTGTCACAAGATGCGCCGGGTGCTCGAGCGCCATCCCAAAGTATTCCGTGCGTTGGCTCGATTCCTGGGAAAAGGGAATTCCCTGGCCATTATCGCGGGAAACCACGACGTGGAGTTTCATTGGCCGGTGGTCCAAGAAACGTTCCGTCGAGGCATTGCGGCGCTCTGGATTGCCGAATCAGACAAACCAGGCGATTCGGGTGGTCAGCGCAGTCTGGGTGAGCCTGATGAGCAAGGTGATCTGGGTGAGCCAGGTGAGCCAGGTGAAATCGAACGGGCCATCAGCTTTCATCCTTGGTTCTACTTCGAAGAGAACGTTGCCTGGATCGAGCATGGGCACCAATACGACGACTATTGCTCTTTCGACTACGTGCTCGACCCGGTAGCACCGAAAAAGCAAGAAATCGTCCTGAGCATCAGCGCCGCCTGCTACCGCTACGTGTTGAACCAAGCACAGAGCTACTGCAGCAGCCAGGAAGATTGGTCAGGCTGGAAGTACCTTCGTTGGGCTGTAGCCCAAGGCTACCGGACGGTCCTGCAACTGGCCAAGGCATACTCTCTGATGGTATTTCGGCTACTTGGACTCTGGCGGAGCTTGGTACGGCCGGAGGACAGCGAAACCAGACGCCGAACCCACGAGGAAAGGCTCCGTTCTCTCGCCGCTCAATTCAAGCTCGGCGAAGATGTGCTGTTGGCGCTGGACAGCCTGCGCCGCCAGCCAGTGGTCAAGAACCTCACGAGACTGGCACTCGCCATCATGTTGGACCGATTCCTCTTGGTTGTTGCCGCCGCTCTCCTCGTGCTGGTGTGGATCATCGCCTTGCCATTCGGCCGGGCCATGATGTCGGCGCTCGTCACGGTGATTGTCGTTTGGATCGCTGGCAGTCTACTGGCGCGTGCCCGGTGTCCCGTAGACCCCAGTCCCAAACTCGAAACGATCCCCAGGCTGATTCGCCAACTTGTCCACGCGCCATTCGTTGTCTTCGGGCACTCTCATTGCCCAATCGCTCATCCCCTGCCCGACGGTGGATGGTACTTCAACACCGGCACCTGGGTTGCCGGGGATCGGCAGGACATCTTGGCGGCATTCACCCATCTCCTCATCCGCCAAGGCGAACGGGGACCCGAAGCGGTTCTCTGCCAGTGGCGAGACGGACAGAGCCGCACCTATGTCCCTTTACACTGAAGCGGGGCGAGGCTATATGCCAGACATGCCTATTCCGAGAGAGCTCATCGAAATCGTCGCCTGTCCCAAGTGCAAAGGGAGCCTTTCCCTACAGAGCGACGAGAGCGGCTTCGAGTGCCGCCAGTGCATGCTGCGCTACCCAATCGAAGACGGCATTCCCAACTTCATCGTCGAAGAGGCCGAATCACTCGAGCCGCGCTCACCGTGATAGGCACCCCGAGTAGCTAGCTACCCACAGGTTTTGGACAGCTATCTCCCTCATAGCCTTCCTTCAAGGACTTTGCATCCAGTTTATCTTGGGTTCCAACACCATGTAAAGACCCGGAATTCTCGCTGGCCCTTCCAGGGAGTAGCACAAGAACTTGCCGAGTGCGTCGACATCCTCTATCATCCTACATGTATCCCATTGGAGGCTCCATGCATTCCCTCGATCGTCGTTTCGGTTGCCGCGTGCCCCTGGAGATGTTTCTCAACGAATACGTCAAGGATCGAGCTCATCGGGCTCTCACTGCAAACATCAGCGAATCCGGGATCTATCTGAACAGAGTGGCAGCGCTGAGCGAAGCATCCAGCGCGATCGTAGGTCTGGAGTTCGAGCTTCCCGGAACCGGAGAAACAATCTGGGCGAGTGGCCAGGTCTGCCACGACTCAGTGGACGAGTACTTCCACGGACAGGGAGTACGTTTTGTTGGCATCGCAAGAATGCACGCTCGCCTGCTTCGTGACTACTGCATCGAAAGACGGAGCAGCAAGCTCCGCGAGCTTCTCAGGAGGCTGCGCATAAACAGGTACCACTGATCCGTAAAGCTAGGGTGTGAACAAAAGCCGTTGGTCGTGCTGTTCCCGGTCCCTTGTTCCTAGTCCCTAGTTCCTTGTTCCATTCCTCTTTCTAGGTGCTATTCTCGCCGCAGCAATCGGCGGCGCGACGGTGACATGGCACTCCAATGAATGGCAGAATTGAACAAGGAACTAGGA
>JAZDLZ010000595.1:0-2420 GCA_043801535.1 Pseudomonadota bacterium | reverse complement strand
AGTGTGAGCGTGAGTGTGAAGGTGAAGAGCAATCGAGTGATGACCAGCTGCCAATCGACAGCTTGCCGGACGACCTGCCGGAGAATCCGTTGGTCGATCGGCACGAGAGCGCAGCGCCGGAGGACACCGGTTCTCGATCGTCGGCGAGCGTCTGGCATCCTTCGTTGGCCAGTGTCGGTGCCACACCGCATACCCGAGGCGTGCTCTTCCGTTCGGCTTTCCGAGTCTTGGGTGCACGACAGGGAGCAGCCCTGGCTGCCCAGGCATCGCGTGGCAATCCTGTCCTTGCCCGAGCACTGCAGCCGCAGAGCACGCTGTTTTCCTGGCATCCCACCGAAGCTTTCGTGGCGATGCTTCGTGCCGTCGCCGAGTCTGGACGGGAGCCGCACAGCTTTGCCCGGGAGCTCGGTCGCGTTGCAACCGCCGAAACTTTCAGTCGCTTCTTTGGTGCCGATCCGACCGCCGTGTCGCCCTGGCAGGTGCTTGCCGCCGTCGATCTCTTCTGGCGGCGCTATCACACTTGGGGAGCGGTTCGCGTCGAGCGGCGTGGACCGACCGAGGCCGAAATCAGTATCGCCGGCGGCCCGGCCGAACCAATGGTCTGTTCAACCACGATTGGTATTCTGTCCCAGGTGGTGCTGCAAACCGGCGCCGTCGGCAGCACCATCGAGCACAGTGTCTGCGAGGCAGCTGGCGCTGTCCGAGGGTGTGTATTCTCGGTACGCTGGCAGATGCCAGTCAGTCTCCAGGCTCTGACACCCAGCTAGATAGTGGCCGATGGCTGGTTGCGCGTAGTTGGCTAGAATACCGTACCGACGGCAATGCCACCGTTCAGTACTGGGCTGAAGCTTCGGGACGAATCCTCAGTGCCAGGGAGACAGGCGAGCCCCTCGATGAATAGTTTTCCGTAGATACGAGAGTGCAGTGGCACCCGCAGGCCGACGCCAAGACCAACGGCAGGCACCAACGCTCGTCGCGTTCGCCCCTTGTGGATCGTCTGTTCCCAGTACTGACCCTCGCCCACCAACCACCAGAGAAGATCGATGCGACGAGCCGGCCGCTCGTAGGCCAGGAAAAACCCCGCCTTGCTGATTCGGTTGTCCACGATGGTGTCTACTGCGCCAAAGCTCGATTGCGCGACACCGATTCTGATGCCGAGCTCCCAGGGTGCGAGCTTTGCGCTGTAGCCCAAGCCCAGACTAGGAGTTGCCCCCATTCCAGCCAGCATCGGCGATTCGAGCGCAGCGACGACCTCGAGACGGTGGCGGCGCAGCGTTACTACGCCATCTTTCTGAGCGACTTCCTGGTACGAGCGAGGCACCAGGTCGCCCGGTGCCAGGCTCGTGTCGCCGCCCCACGGCAGGGTGACCTCGGCCAGGTACACCGCCTGTGGCTTGCGAACATGGACGAGGTATCGGCCAGCGGGGAGTGCCAGCCAGAGGTGATCGTTTTCGCGCTTGTCGACCTCGGCCACCACCAGAGGCGAATCGCGCTCGGTTATCACCACCCGTCCAGCAATGCTTGCCGCAAAGGAAACCCGCGCCGCACCCTCGCGGAGATCGGTGAGGATGACGTCGCCGTGCCCGGTTATCTCGAACTGGTATACCGGATGCTGCACGGACGGAGCCCAGGCGCTGGTGGCCTGGAGGGTGTTGCGAGTCGTGTAGGTATGGGCTTCCGCCAGCGAAACCAGACCGTCGGCGTTCTCGTCGGCAGCACCACGCAGCGCAGAAATCAAGAAATGGCTGAAGAACGATCCTCCAAGCGCCAATGATTCTTGGGCGATTTCGGCTGACTGCGAAGAGACGAGGATGGCCGTTCCTTGATTGGATACCGGCGTCCCCGAAAGCTGCGGACCGAGACGTAAGCCCTTGGGTTTCGCCATGACGCCAGCATGGCAAGCATCGACGAGAGCAATGCGGAGAGCGGCCCGGCTCTGCGAGAGCGCCGCTCGCACTTCGGTCCACGCCAGGCTCGTGCCTCCGAGGTGCAGAGCGTTCTCGTCGGCGTGACCGGAATAGAAAAACACCAGCACGGTTGGCCTGCCCGCCGACGTCATGATGGCTTCGGCATCGGCCAGGGCACGCCGGACTGCCGTGGCGTTGCGGTCGAGGAGCAGAAAAAGGTCGCGCCGACTCACCCCTCCGAGCTCGACCAGTGTCTGGGCCAGTCGTTCGGCATCACGACGTGCGTAGCGCAGCGACGGGTCACTCGGAGCTCCAGCGTTGTTGCCGACAACCACTGCCACTCGGCGTTCGCCGGACAGTCCTTGCTGTGCACGTCCGAGACGCGGCCAACCACAAACCAAGACCATGAGCAAGACCGCCAGCGCCAGCAAGCCCGAGCGCAGTTGGGTACCGATCGAACCGGCTCTACGTTCCCGGCGCCGTCGACAATGGCGAAACAGCAAGATCCGGCCT
>JAZDLZ010000579.1:0-6859 GCA_043801535.1 Pseudomonadota bacterium | reverse complement strand
GGTCTTTGGTCCTCTGCTCCTAGTTCCTTGTTCAATTCGGCCATTCATTGGAGTGCCATGTCACCGTCGCGCCGCCGATTGCTGCGGCGAGAATAGCACCTCGAAAGAGGAATGGAACAAGGAACTAGGGACTAGGCACAGGGAACAGCCCAACCAACGGCTTTTGTTCACACCCTCTACAGCCTACAGCGGTTGGGTGCAGCGGCTGAGCAAGGCACCGAATCGAATTCCAGATCGAATACGAATTACGAATAGGGAATAGCTCTTGATTGACTTTCGCTGGCAGTTGCCGAAAAGTTGAACCATGGGGCGGAATTTACCGGCCGAAAGAGAAGCGATCGCGAAGCTCAAAGCAAGGTGGAGCCAGTATCTCCGTTCGCACGGGCTCAACACCACCGAGCAACGAGAGGCAATCGTCGATGTTTTTCTCCATTCGCGGGAGCACGTCTCGATCGAAGAAGTTTTGGGGCGAGTTCGTAAGGAGTATCCGCGTCTCGGCTTCGCCACCGTCTACCGTACCATGCGGCTGCTGGTGGAATCCGGGCTAGCCTACGCTCGAAGGTTTGGCGAAGGGCACACTCGCTACGAAGTAGCGGGCGATCATCACGATCACCTGATTTGTGTCGAGTGCGGACTGATCCTCGAATTCGAGAGCGAGGAGATCGAGAGAATCCAAGAGGAGATCGCCAGGAGGCTAGGAGGGTTCAGAGTCCTTCGCCACAAACACGAGCTCTATTGTCTTTGCCCGAAAGCTCAAGGGATAGTCGGTGGACAGTGTCCAAGAGAAACCTTGGCCGGCGATGTGCTCGGAGTTGATCGGCTGCAACACCAGCGACACCGACAAGGCAGGGATGGGAACAGGAATCGCTCCCGATGAAAACTCGAGACGCGGGGCTAGCAGCACAGCTTTGCGGCAACCGCCGCCGCTTGCCTCCGCTCGGTCTTGGGCTTGGGCTACGCGGCTACGTGCTGGTTGCCCTGTTGCTGGTTACCGTCGGTGGCGTGGCATCGATCAGTACCATTGGCGTGTGGCAAACTCGCCGTGCACTGGCAGCCGAGCAATTCGAACGAGCGGTCGTTCTTGCCGATTCGCTGCGCGTGTTGGCGGAAAGGGTGATCGACCATTCGCTTCCGTTGAGCGACCAGGCGAACAAGGCCCAGCTCTCGACCACTGCCTCCGAATTGGCCCACGCGTGGGGCGTCGAAGGATTGGCCTTCTACGATCGTCACGGAGCCATGATCGAGCCGCGGCTATCACCAGGCCTCCCGACCGATCCTCGGGGAGTGGCAGCCGCTCTGGCTGGCATGCCGCCCCATGCCGAGGAGCTACCATCCTCGGCAGGATATTCGTTCGGCAGTCGCTTGGTGGTCTACGCCCCGCTCGCTCTGGGTGAACGGGCAGCAGGCGCCCTTCGAGTAGTCGTGGCGCTCGATCGCGCAGTCGAGGCTGTTCTCGAACGGACCAGGTTCACCCTGCTGGTCCTCGGAGTGCTCGACTGTCTCGTGCTGGTGTTTGCCGCCGGTTGGCTGCTGCGTACTGCGGTAGTACGACCCGTAGCTGATCTGCAAAGGGCAGCAGCGCGAGTGGCGGCCGGAGACTTGCAGGCCCGCACTGCAATTCGGGGACCGGGCGAGCTCGGGAGCCTCGCCGACGCATTCGATCGGATGACCGAATCGCTTCGCCAGGGACGGGAGTCCTTGCTGCGCTCGGAAAAGCTCGCCACCGTCGGGCGACTTGCTGCGGGTGTCGCCCACGAGGTCGGCAATCCCTTGGCAGCCATCCTTGGCTACGTGGAAATGCTGCTCGGGGAGACCACGGAGAAGCCCATCGATCGGGAGCTGCGACGGGAAGTGCTGGCAAGAGTGAGTACCGAAACCCAGCGCATCCACCGGATTCTGAGCGAGCTACTCGAGTATTCGCGTCCGCCTCGAGAACAAGCAGAGAAGGTGGATCTTCGCAAGGTCGTCGAAGGAGCAGCTTCTCTCGCCAGAGCCATGCCTCGGGTGAAAGGCGCCCGAATCGTCATCGAGCTTCCTGCGGATCTTCCGCCAGTTCTGGCAACGGCAAATCGGCTCACTCAGGTGTTTCTCAATCTGCTAATCAACGCGGCCGACGCCACGCAGGGTCGAGGGACCGTCGTCATCGACGGCAAGCCCGTCGGTGAGCGTGTCGTGGTTGGGGTCAACGACGATGGTCCGGGCATTCCGCCGGAGCTACGTCTTCGAGTCTTCGATCCGTTTTTCACCACCAAGGAGCCTGGGCAGGGAACTGGACTCGGATTGTCCGTGTCACAGAGCATCGTCGAAGGCTACGGCGGAACGCTGCGTGTCGCAGAGGAGGCGGGCGATCGAGGTACCCGACTCGAAATCGAGCTGCCGGCGGCACGGTAGGCAACGGGTCGATAATACCGAGGTCATGGTCATGGTCGTGATTGCTTTCTCGGGACGTTGACCAGGATCGATTCGCCGAGAAGAAAAAGGAGCAGGGCGATGCTGATGCCGTGCCACAGCTCGACCTGCCGAGTGGCTCTGGCCATCTGTCCTGGCCGGCGACCGCCGGTAGCAGCTGATTGTGCTGTCTGACCCGTGCCCGCCAGGAGCAAGTCCTTGCTGTCGAGGCGTCGGGTGTCGGACCCGCGCGGATCCAGATTGACCGCCAACTCCGATTTGCGGCCAGAGGCCACGGTGTCGGCAGACTGCTTGATCGTTGCGATGCGATAGAATCCGGGTTCGCTGGTGGCGTCGAAGCCAAGGCGGTCTCGACCCTTGAGACTCTGTCTTTCGAACACGATCCGGCGAGAGCTCGGCGTGGTTACTTCGACGCGCTTGTCGTCCGGGGCAATGGGGATGTCCTTGCCCGCTCCGACGAAGAGCCCGGTATCGCTAGATTGCAGAGGAGCCTTGGCGAGGTAGCGGGCGGACTCCTGTGCTAGCGGCAGGAAGCAGGGGTGGATAGGGAGGTCGTTCCAGTCGCGGTCGATGCTCGAGGTGAACAGAATGACTCTACCTTCTCCGAATCGGCCTTCGACGAGGGCGGGCGCTCCGCCTCTGAATTGGGCAAGGATCCGTCGATTGCCGACTGCCGTTGTCGGCGCTACCAGGAAGATAGTGTGAAACCGGGCTTCGTGGAGCGCGGCCGTGCCGCCGCCGCCAGCGCCGCCGCCAGCACCAGCGCCAGCGAACGAAGCGAAGACGGCGAAGACGGGGTGGGATGCCTCGATTCGTCCGATGCGTTCGGCTCGCCCTGCCTGGTCCGCTCTATTCGTTCCGGGACTGGCAGCAGACCAGCGGGATCGCAGCTCTTGAGGAAGCAGACGACTCAGCGCGACGTTGAAGGCCGTGGCCTCGACGTTGTCGCCGACCGACAGAAAGAGGCCACCGCCCGCGCGAACCCATTGCTCGAGCATGGGCACGACGTCGCCGGGAATCGCGCCGGCGTTGGCGAGGAAGGCGACGTCGAAGTCAGCCAGCCGCAGCTCCGTCAAATCGTCGAGAGTGGTGGCGGACACGACCAGAGCGCTGTCGCCCCGATCGCCAGGCCGCAACGCGTTTTCCAGGTAGAAGGTTTCGTCCTCGTGCCTGACAGTGCTGGGGTCTCCGTTGATCAGGAGCACGCGGACTTCCTTCTTGAGCTCGACGAAGAGGTAGCGCCTGTCGTCGCCGGGTAGCGCATCGTCCTCGATCGCGAGCACGACTTCGGCACTGGTGCTCGTTCCCGCCAGGTTGACGGAAAAGGCTTTCACCGCGCTTTCGCCAGCCTCGACCGAAACCAGCCCTCTCGCCACAGTGCGGCTGTCGATCTCGAGCGAGACCTGCCGGTCGCGAATCGCCTCGGATCCGTAGTTGGTGATCCGTCCGGCGACCTTGATGCCGCGCGGCCCCACCTGGGGGTCTGGTTCGTAGGAGACCTCGGTGATGGCGGCATTGGCCAAGGCATGGCCGTCGCTAACGTCAACGACCTCCAGCTCGGGGCCGGTGCCTTGCTGCCAAGGCGGCTCTCCCGCGGGAAACCCACCGACGGTCAACGCGGAAAACAGGTAGATCCGCTTGACCTGGTGCGACGACTGGGCAAGCAGCATTGCGGACTCTCGCAGCACGCGACGATTGTCGGCTGGTTGCAGCACGAGCGGCGCATCCCGGACAGCGTCGAGAAGGCGCAGGTGATCGCGGGAGAACTCGATTGGCAAGGCCGTTCCCGCGCCCGCCCTCACGGCTGGTTCTGGTGGCGCCCCCGATGGCACCGGTCCTGCTGGTGCAGCGAGTCCTGCCACCGGCGCCGAAGCGGCCGTCGCCGTCGAAGCTGTAGTCGGTGCTACCGTGCCGGCCGACAGTACCAGGGCGAGGTCCGCCTCGGAGCCTATGGCATCGACAGTTCGCTTCACTCGCCTTTTGGCGATTTCGAACAGAGTACGGCCATCGCGCTCGAGACCCATGCTGAAGGAATTGTCGAGGACCAAGACTACTGCTTGTGGTCCGCGGCGAACGACGGGACCGGCGGATTCGCACGAAACGAAAGGTTTGGCCAATGCCAGTGCGATGGTCAGGCAAGCTGCCACGCGCAAGGCGAGAACGAGCAGCTCGCGCAGACGGTGTCGGCGAGCAACGCGCCGGTTCTCCCCGATGAGCAGCACCACGGCGCCGAACTTCCTGGTCTTGGCGCGTCGCCGGCCAATCAAGTGGATGATGACCGGAATGGCGGCACCGGCAAGGCCCAATAGCATTAGTGGCGCGAGAAAGCCCACTCGCTGCGCCTCCTGGAGAGGAAATCGGCCAGAGTACGTTCTAGTGGCTGGAAAGTCGGTACCAGGCTGTATTCGATGTCCCCTTCTCGGCATCCTTGGCGAACGTCAGCCAAGAAGGACTGGAGCTGTTTCAAGTAGGCTGCGCGTACTGTCTGTGGATCGCAGAGAACTTGCTCGTCGTCCTCCAGCGACTGGAACAGCGTCACGCCGTCGAACGGGAGCTCGAGCTCGTCACGGTGAAGGAGGTGAACCATCGAGACGTCGTGTCCGCGGGCACGCAGGTGCTTGAGCACCTGTAGCGTCTGTTTCACCTCGGGAGCGCGGTCGAGCATGTCGGAGAGCACGATCACCAGCGTTCGACTGCGACGCGCAAGCTGTCCGACTCGATCCAGCGCCGCTGCCAGCGCCATCGTCCGGCGGTCGTCCGCCGCATGCAGCGGGTCGACCGAGTCGGAATCGGCTGGATTCTGCGACTCCGAGCCGGCACGTCGTCGTGCTTTCGCTCCGAATCCTCGCGATCGTTGGCCGGGCGCGGTCGTGGATTGCTTGCCGAGGAGCTTTCGTCTTTCGACCGCTGACTCGGCGACGGCGGTCTCGAGAGCAGTGAGGACCGAGAACAGGCTCGCCCGCCGCGGTGGCAGAAACGTTGGACCGGCTGGGCCTCCGAACGTGAACAGGCCGACGCGATCCTGTTGTCGCACGAGCAGGTAGGCCAGCGCTGCGGCTAGATGGGCAGCGTATTCCAGTTTGGAGAGTGATTCTACGGACGAGGACAAGGCAGCCTGGTTGCTCGTTGGTTGCCGGCGATGACCAGCCGTGGCAGGGGGGGGATATGCCATCGAGCCAGAGCAGTCGAATACCAGATACGCTGCCAGCTCGGTCTCCTTCTCGAAGCGCTTCACGTAGTAGCGATCGAACTTGGCGCACGCTTTCCAATCGATGTGGCGGATTTCGTCTCCTGGCGAGTACTCCTTGTGCTCGGAAAACTCGACCGAGGACCCGTGATAGGGTGAACGATGTATCCCGGCCAGCGCTCCTTCGACGATGTTGCGCGCCCGCAGCGCCAGGGTGTCGATCTTGCACAGGACGCCAGCGTCGAGGAGGGTCATTGCGCTGTCTCCTGGCTCGGCTCGCGCCGCAACCAGACAGTACAATTACGCAATCGGTCGTCTCGCACTCTCGCACTCTCGCAGTAGCACAAACACGCGCTCTCGCAGCCTAGCAGCCTAGCAGCAGGCTACCGATTCGAGCAGTCGGTCGACGATGCCGCGGGTCGTGACGCCTTCGGCCTCCGCTCGGTAGTTCAGAATCAGACGGTGGCGTAGCACCGGATGGGCCAGGGCTCGGATATCGTCGGTGGAGACCGCATATCTGCCGTCGAGGATGGCGCGCGCCTTGCCGGCCAGAATCAGATACTGCGAAGCACGTGGTCCCGCTCCCCAGGAAAGATAGTCGCGGATGAAGCCAGGTGCGTGAGTCCCAGGTCTCGTAGCGCGCGCCAGCGCCACTGCACTCCGCACTACGTGGTCGGCGACGGGAACACGCAGCACCAAGTCCTGGAGCTCGCCCAGGCGCTCGGGCGACAGCACCCGGCGAAGCTCGGTCTTGATAGGCGACGTCTGTTGCCTGACAATCTCGGCTTCCTCGTCGTCGCTCGGGTAGTCGACGTCGACCTGGAACATGAACCGATCTAGCTGGGCCTCGGGCAGCGGGTAGGTTCCCTCTTGCTCGATGGGATTCTGAGTGGCGAACACGAAGAACGGCAGCGGCAGTTGGTAGGTCTGTCCGCCGGCAGTCACGCGGTACTCCTGCATCGACTGCAGCAGCGCCGCCTGCGTCTTGGGTGGCGTTCTGTTTATTTCGTCCGCCAAGACGAGATTCGCAAAGATCGGACCACGGATGAAACGAAAGCTTCGCCGTCCGCTCGCCTGGTCCTCTTCCAGCACGTCGGTTCCGGTGATATCGGAAGGCATCAAGTCCGGAGTGAACTGGATGCGCTGAAAGGAGAGGTTGAGGGTATCGGCGAGCGTCGAGATAAGGAGTGTCTTGGCCAGCCCTGGGACGCCAACGAACAGACAATGACCACGCGCCAACAAGGCGGTCAGCAGATGGTCGAT
>JAZDLZ010000575.1:0-5064 GCA_043801535.1 Pseudomonadota bacterium | reverse complement strand
ATTTCGAGGCGGCGATGTGAACAAGAGGGAATTCTCCTGCCGCTCCGCTGTACGATTTTCCGCCTACCCTGATCTTGCGCATGCCACCTTCGGCTTTCGTCCAGCGTTCTACCCGCTTCCTTAGGTCGTTTTCCCCTGCGCTCGCTTGACCCCGGCCTGCAGCGCCGCGAAGAATTTCTTCCGCGCTTCACCCTGGCCGAGCCACTTCCGCCACTCGGGGTAGAAGCCGAGCTTTGGTCGCCATGTTGCTTGCTTCTCATAGTGGAACCAAAACTGTAGACGACCGAACCTACCCAGTCCCTTCTTCGAAGCACCTGGAACCACGATAGCCGCGAATTCCCGTCCGTCTTTGGTACGAACGAGGAAGGTCTTATCTCCCAGGATCCGTTTGGCGGCAGATCGCCCGAAACCTTGTTTGAACACAGAGGCCATCTTCGACATCGACTTGATGTGCAGTGCTTTCGGCGTGAGTCGCCCCCATCGATCCTTCGCGATCGGCATCGGCATCGCCATGCGACGATTGAGGGTGCGACCCTCTTCGTGGATTTTGGCAATCATACCCCTGGTGTAGATTTCCATGCGCAAAGTAGGCAAGGTATCGCCCTGCGTCTTGTAGTGAATGCCCTTCAGGAATCCCCCGCGCTTAGTGGTGCCGTGGATACCGAGAGCTGCAGATCGCCCCTTGGAATGTGGTGGGGCCGGAGCTTGCAATCGCATCTTCTTGTGGATTTGGATGTAGCGCTTGCCGACGGCATTCATCGCACTCCGCAACTGCTTGCCTGTCTCACCCGGGATGTTCTTGAGCGTCGATAGAACTCGCGTGGCCTGCATCTTAACTGTGAGCATCGTTGGCCTTCTGGAGTTCCAGCAACTCCGAACGCGCCGAAGTCACGTCTTCCATGAGGTCTGTGTTCGCCTTCTCAAGCAACACAATCCTGGCGCGCAGCCTCAGGATGTCTTGCGCCATTCTCGCCACCGCCGCCACGACATCAAGCAAATCGCTTCCGACATCCGACGCCATCATAATCTCCTGAGCAAAGGATGCGGTTTGCCACCGCACACAGGTGTGAACTTCGAGACGTTGGCCGGTACGACAATCGCGAATGGCGTACCCGATACGATCGAGGAGCCAGCGCTGATGTTCCCCGTCACGTCCACAGTGAACAGTTGAACATCGTACTCGACACCATTGGTGAGTTCGCCGATGATATGTTCTTCCAAGCTTGCGTATACCTCAGCAGCAAGAATCCATGGACCTGCCGGAGTTTCCCCACCCGTGGAGATGGCCGCGGTGCCGCATGCCATCGTAAGCGCAGTCGAACCGACCAAGGCAACAGCCGTCGTCATGGCTGCAGTTACACCCGTCACCGTGAGTGTAGCCGATCCCACAAGCGCCACCGGGCCCGTGGTGTCCTCGAGCGCCATGGATGGGAGCGTGCCCCAGTCCTGCTCGTACATCCGCCACGTGCTGTCCGTCAGTTGACGAACGTCGGAAGCCGTGAGTGTGCGTCCGGTCCAAATTCGAATGCCGTAGATGTCGCCCGTGAGAGCAGAGGCGTCAGTTCGTTGCCCGACGAGCAGGGGCTCCGCAGCGCCGAAGATGCTCATGGCCGTTCCAAAGTCGCCGTCGTTGGCCGATGCGACCCCATTAACGTAGCACACGAAGACGCCCGAGGAGTACGTCACGACAACGTGGTAGAGGCCCCCGGCTACGAGGTTAGCCGCAGTGGTCCTCTGGATCTCGTTGTTTGCTCCGTCACTCGAAACTTGGAATGCGAGTTCGTCTTCGTCCATGTAGAGACGCCACCCACGCCTGGCGGCGGCTGGGTAGTATTTGCCGATCAGGCCCTGCAGACCAGTGATCCCGACTGGGCTGAAGACAATCTCAACCGAGAGATTCGCAGTACCGTCGAGGAGGTTACTGGCTGGGTCTGCAACGGTTACGATATCGTTCGCGATTCCTCGGAAGACTATTCCGGGTCCATGCTCACCCACGGCCCAGTCGGACGCAGCGAGCATCGACGAACCAAAGACGCCATGCAGACGGTTTCCGGAGACGTCCTCGAGTTGCCTTTGCCGGACGTCCCAGCAAGGCCAGGCGAGGCTTAAGCCTTCCCATAGGTGTCGAGCGTCGGCTGGCGTCCTGCTCGCCACCACGGGCCAGGGAGAGGGCTTTCCACGTTGATAGGCGTAGCGACTCATGCGGAGACCTGCTGGAGACCGGCGTACCTCCCAACGTAGGTCACGGAGACGCCGGTGGAGTTCGTGATGCGAATGGACACGTAGGGTCCACGAAGACCCGGGATCGAAATTCGCTGCACTGCCGTGGTGGTAAAGGTGAGTCGTCGCTGTGTGAGCGGGACCGTATCAGCACTCGTCCCGGCGTCGACGCTCCCGAAGGCCTCGATGAGCACGTCTCCGCTGGGTGTGGTGGCGGGCGTGATCTGGATCTGCGCGTCGACCTCGTAGTATCCGAGGGTCGCAAGATTCAGGGAGTCTGTGGCGGTTCCTGCGTTGGCGACGGAACTTGATGCATGCAGTTCCTGCGTAACTGTCCAGGACGGAGTGAACGTGGCAGCCATCTCGAATCTCCATTCTCACGGCGCGATGGCCGAGGTTCGATAGTAAATCTGTGCTCGTGAATAGTCCGCATCTGTCGGGTTTGTCCATCGTTCGATGAGACGTTGATCTTGCTCTTGTACAGTAAGATTCGTGACCTCGGCACACGGGGTGGTATCCGGTGCTCCGTATGTCGCCAGGTCCTGGATGCGATGGATGAGGTAGGTCGAAGTTCCCAGTGTGATCCCATACCAGTCCGGCTGAGCAACGTCGGTTACCCATGCACGACTGCTAACGGGCTCGGAGTCACCTGCCGCAGTCGGCATCAAGAGACAGACGAAATGCTCCTCTTGGGTGGGCGTTGGATGCCTGAGATAAGCCGAATAGCGTTTGAGGTCGGACCGCTGTCTCAGCCGTGAAACGCTGGATGGAGGGTAGTTTGTCCCGCTACCGAGCACCTGAAACTGAGTCGGGCCATACCCCTGAGCGTTGAGCGGCGTTCCGGGGCCAACGATTGTCAACGTGCAGGATCCGATGTCTCGTACATCCACCCACAGGCGCCCTGGACTTCCAGTCCCGACTTCCGAACGGTAACCGAGTGCGTCGAGTCCATAGCTTCTCGCCGTGGCCGTATGTCGAAAGTGCATGGGAATCGTGACCACGTTGGATGCGTTCGCGGAGCGTTTTCGAATCCTGGCATAATACAAGAGCGCCGGGTAAACCAGTCCATTCGCTGCCGTCGGCTCGATGAGCAGATACTTGACTGTGCAGACTTCAAGACGATTGGTGTCAGTGTGAAATTTCACGTAGGACGGAGTCAACTCGGCCACAAGAAACGTGGCCGTCGAATCACTCGACATCTGCTCAAAGCGTTCCGTGCGTTTCCACGCCTCGCCACCTGCATCGTTCAGCATCTTGTATGGCGTATACGGATCGCTTTTCTCCACGTACCGAGGATCGGTTTCAGTAGGGTCGACCCACTTTTTGAAGTGCTGCCCCCCATCATTGATGACGGTGTCACTCCATCGTTCGTACACCTGCGCGGGATCGTAAATGCATGGAGCCATGCTCTGTAGCCACGTGCGCTGATATGCAGCCATGTGATGGCTGCTTCCGTAAGCGTCGTAGTAACCCGCTGGTGCGAGCAGCAGCACATCGTCTTTGAATCGGATTTGCACAGAACCCGCATCCAGGTGGGGATGTCCAAGGTAGTATCTCGATCGAGCAGAGATGCGAAAGACCACGGACTGATCATAATTCCAGCTCACATATCCCGTATCCCGGCCTGCACGTCTCGCATACCAGACACCAGGAGGAGCAAACATTCTCGTGGCAGAAGGCACTGGACTTCCTGACGACGGGGCTACGGACGTGACTGCCGCGCGATTCATCAGGAGGATGTCCCAAATAGTGTCATCCGCAATGTACGTCGCCAATGCATCATATTGGTCGTATAGCCATCGCAGATGTCTCCCCCCCTCCGTGGAATTGGGGGTAGGATACTGCGTCATCAATGCCCCATAAGAAAATCGCTGGTTCTGATGGAATAGAGGTGAGTCCACTTTGGCCGTATCGCCCATCGCCTCGTAATCATCGTCGACCCCACCGCGCCACCCTGTCCACAAGAACCATTCCCAACACCGAGACGCCCATGACGTCTCATCCGTCCAAGAATCCAGGTTCGTCCCATTCTTTAACATGGTCATGCCAAAAATCGCATGCCACAAATCGAGGTATATATACCAAGATCCCTTCTCAGATCCTCCGTTACTGAACTGGTATCGTTCCATCGCAAGCGCCCCGTCAGTGGATCCCGCACCGAAGAAAAACGTGAGCGCTTCGGTGAGCCGCGTTTGCGCCTGCGCCGCATACGTCGAATATCCATGAATCGCGAGTGCCCCCGCGAGTTGACACATCTGCTCATTGGCAGAATGTCCATCCATGTATTCATCGGGATCACCTGCGTCATCAAGATGGTAGGCCATTCGATCGCATTGCTGAATGATCTCTGCTGCGAGAATGTTTTTCTCGTCCGTGGTTGTATCCGCATAGAGTATGTCGAAAACAAGCGCGAGCGCGAGCAGACGAAACTTCTTGTCCGTCGGCGAAACCGTATCGGCCAACCCCGCGAGGTAAATAGCCGCCAGAATCGCCTTATCCTTGTAGCCTCCGATAGGTCTGTCAGTTTCTTCTACGTATCCCGCCAGCGCTAACACCATCAGACGTCCATGCGGAGATCCCGTCTGTACGTTTGCTGCGTCTGTGTGTCCGAGATAGTGCTGTGCCGATCCCAGGATCGTCGACGAAAGCAGATTTCCCTCCCCGTCTCGCGCGTCCCATCGATCTTTCCACCCTGCTGCATCATTCGTTCGTGCAACGATCGCAGTCTTGTCGGTGTCCCGAAAGAACAGACGCGGGTGATTTCCGTAGACGGTGTAGGACGGTAGGCTCATGGGCTCCCCAACTCAGGGCTCGGTGACTTTTCCGACGTTTGCTCGGTAGAAT
>JAZDLZ010000498.1:0-3291 GCA_043801535.1 Pseudomonadota bacterium | reverse complement strand
GAGACACGTCCACGTCGGGTATCGCTGACGCTCTGGTTTCGCCGCCATCGACGGGGGACCAACGAGCAACGATCACACCCAGTATCAAGAGACTGCTTGTGTTTCTGGGCATCGGCTTTTTCCTGGTGCCTCTCTGCGAGGCGGAAAACACGAAAGGAAAACCTGGGATGCTGACACTGTCGTCGAAGAGCTTCAGTCACCAAGGAGAGATCCCGACCATCCACACCTGCGAGGGGAAAGACCTCTCCCCGCTGCTATCCTGGTCTGGCGTGCCAGCCAACACCAAGAGCCTGGCACTGATTGTCGATGACCCGGATGCGCCCGACCCGCGCGCTCCGAAAATGACTTGGGTTCACTGGGTCCTCTACAACATCCCGGAAAGCACCACCAACCTTCCCGAGGGTGTTGACGCCAAATCCCTTCCCAAGGAAGCCAGGGAAGGACTGAACGATTGGAAGAGGACAGGCTATGGTGGTCCGTGTCCGCCCATCGGAAGTCACCGCTATTTCTTCAAGCTGTATGCACTCGATACGATCCTCCCCGACCTTGGCAAGCCCACCAAGGCCAAGCTCGAGCAAACCATGCAAGGGCATGTCATTGCCCAGACCGAGCTTCTGGGCACCTACCAGAAGCACGGGTAGATGTGTCGGCGAAATCGGAGGCAACATGTCCTACTTCACCATCGAAAAGCTCGAACACGTCCAGGCTCTCCCCGGCATCCAGCGCAGTGCTGTCTGGCTCGACCGAGTGATGCTCACCTTCTTCTCCTTCGAACCCGGCGCTGTCGTGCCGGAGCACGCCCACGCCAACGAACAGATCACGATTGTCGTGCGCGGGAAGATGGAGTTCTCCCTCGCCGGGCAAGTGCGCATTCTAGGCGCGGGCGACGGGGTGTGTATCCCGCCGAATGTGTCTCATGGCGCCCGGATTCTCGACGAGCAAACCGTCGCCTACGACGCGTGGAATCCACCCCGAGAAGACTACATGACCTGCGCCAGAGCGGGGGCGAGCCCAAAGCGATGAGCTCCTAACGATTGGATTCATTGCCTCGACGAGCACTCGGCCGAGCCGCTCCATGCGCTGGCCGAGCCATCGTGGCACTCGGCCGGAGTGCAGTGGCAGATCGGCACTTCCACTTGGTCTACCCATACAGGTGTTCAGGTTAGCCGACCACTCCATAGGTGGCAAGTACTTGGCCCAAACCCATCGGTCGGCAGCCGACAGCCTGCTTGCCAGTGCTGCACGCAATTGCGAGATCGTCCCCGTCGTGCGTACTATGCCTTGCACAGCGGCTGCCTGCTATTGGCGGAGGTAACGGAGGACACGGAGGATATACGGTGAAGATCGTCGAGTGCGTTCCAAATTTTAGCGAAGGCCGGGATCAAAATATCATCCAAGCCATTGCCAGCGAGATCGAGCGATCACCCGATGCCCGGTTGATCGATGTCGATCCGGGTGCTGATACCAACCGGACCGTCGTGACCATGGTAGGTCCCCCCGAAGCGATCAAAGAAGCAGCTTTCCGCGCCATCCGCAAGGCAGCAGAGCTGCTTGACATGCGCAAACACCGGGGAGCCCATCCAAGGCTCGGCGCGACCGATGTCTGTCCGTTCGTCCCAGTCTCGGGTGTCACGATGGACGAGTGCGCTGAGCTGGCGCGCTCGCTGGGAGCGAGAGTCGCGGCGGAGCTCGGGATTCCGGTCTTCCTCTACGAAGAGGCAGCTTCTCGACCAGAACGTCGCAATCTGGCCAACATCAGACAGGGTGAGTACGAGGGTTTGGCGGAGAAGCTCAAGGATCCGGAGTGGGCGCCCGACTTTGGCGAGCCGGTGTTCAACCCACGTGCCGGAGCGACGGTGATCGGCGCCCGCGAATTCCTGATCGCCTACAATGTCAACCTGAACACTCGCGATGCCAAGCTGGCGAGCCAGATCGCAGCCAACCTTCGCGAGTCGGGAAAGCCACAGCGGGACGAACAGGGAGCCATCGTTCGGGACGAAGATGGCAACAAGGTGATGATCCCTGGCTCGCTAAAAAGCGTGAAGGCCGGGGGCTGGTTCATCTCCAGATATGGGCTCGCCCAGGTGACGATGAACATCACCAACTACAAGATCACGCCAATGCACACCGCATTCGAGCAGGCCTGCGCCGAAGCAGAGAAGCTCGGGCTACGAGTGACGGGGAGCGAAATAGTCGGTGTTGTGCCCAGAGAAGCCATGCTCCAGGCAGGTTGCCACTTTCTCGAGAAGCAGGGTAAGAGCGCCGGACAGCCGGAACGCGACCTGATCGATGCCGCCATCCTTTCGCTAGGACTGAGTCAAGTGAGCCCCTTTGATGCCACGAAAAAAATAATCGAGTACCGGATCGAAACGCCCGGCCCGCTCGTCAGCCAGACAGTACGTTCCTTCGTCGACGAGCTCTCCACGGATTCGGCCACTCCAGGCGGAGGGAGCGTGGCGGCGCTCACCGGAGCTCTCGGTGCCGGGCTTGCTGCAATGGTGGCCAATCTGACGATTGGCAAGAAATCCTACCGCGACGTGGAGCCGGAGATGCGCCAGATTGCTGCCGAGGCCCAGGAGCTGAAGGACGAGCTGCTCCGGTCGGTCGACAACGACGCTCGCGCCTTCGACAAAGTCATGGAGGCGATGCGGCTTCCCAAGGGCAGCGAAGAAGAGCGAGCTCTGCGCCAGCAAGCGCTCGATCATGCCTATCTCGGGGCGGTAATGGTACCAATGGGAGTGCTGCGGCGGGCAGTGCTCTTGGAGGAACAAGCAAGAGCGGTCGCCCAGAAAGGCTTCAAGCCCTCCCTGTCGGATGCCGGAGTGGCGGCATTGGCTGGCCGCGCGGCAGCAGAGGGCGCCTTCTACAATATCCTCATCAATCTCGGCAGCATGTCCGCCGATCCCAGCGTCGCCGAAATCGCTCGGGAGAGCGAGGACCTGCTGCAGCGCGTAGTTGCTGCCGCCGACGTGGTAGCCAGGCTGGTGCGGGAGGGCTTGGCCACCGGCCATCAACAGTGACCGGCGGTCCTCGGCAACCGCCATGCAGGAAAAGCCCACGGCAAGACATCTGAGCTACGGAGGAACCAATGCGCACTCTTGAAGAGCTGCTCCATCGGATAAAAGAGCAAAGCATCGAGATGGTCGACATGCGCTTCGTCGACCTATTCGGCGCCTGGCATCACGTGACAGTGCCCGCTGCTCGGTTCGACCAAAAGCTGTTGCAAACTGGCGTGCCGTTCGACGGATCGAGCATCCCGGGCTTCAAGCGCGTCGAGGGCGGCGACATGGT
>JAZDLZ010000437.1:0-4325 GCA_043801535.1 Pseudomonadota bacterium | reverse complement strand
CTCGACGAGATCGGTGACCTCTATCACGAGAAGCTGCAGAACCCCCAGAAATCCATTGCCGCCTATCTGGACGCCCTCGAGCAGAAGTCCAAGGATCACTCGGTGCTCCAGAAGCTCCTCGATCGCTATCAGGAGACGAAGCAATGGAAGAAGGTGATCGAGGTTTCCCTCCAGTTTGCCGAGCAGGAGCCGAGCCCACTGCGGAAGGGGAGGTACTACTACGCGGCGGGCGTGATCAGCCGCGACGAGCTTCGTTCGCTCGACGATTCGGTCGAGTACTTCAATCTGGCGCTCGATGCCTACTTCACCGAGCCCGAGTCGGTGTTGGCGGACAGCGCGTCGAGCTACCTGAAACCCTTCGAGAGCATCGATCGCATTCTCACAGCGAAGAAAGACTGGAAGGCCCTCGAGCGGAACTATCGTCGCATGATCAAGCGCATGCCCAAGAGGCCTGGGGATCGGCTTCTCACCATGCTGTGGCACAACCTCGGAGAGATCTACCGGTCGCGATTGCACGAGTACAAGTCGGCGGCCCAGGCATTCGAGGTGGCGGCAGCTCTGGATCCGGATAACAAGCAACGCCACGAGATTCTTGCCGAGCTATACGTGCTGGCAGGTCCCGACTATGCCGAGAAGGCGGTCGACGAGCACAAGAAGATGTTGGCCGTCGACCCGTACAAATTCGATAGCTACAAAGCGCTGCGCAAGATCTACATGGATACCCACCAGTACGACAAGGCCTGGTGCCTGTGCAGTGCTCTTACTTTCTTGAAGAAGGCGGATCCCGAAGAACAGCAGTTCTTCGAGCAGTATCGACCCAAAGGATTCGTGCGGGCGAAGCAGAGGATTACCGACGACACCTGGAAGTGCATCTTTCATCCGGATGCCGATCGCTACGTGAGCGCCATCCTCGGCTCGGTTTGGCTGGGTGCGAGCTTGATGTTTGCGCGGCCGCACAAGGTCTATGGCCTAAAGCGGAAGGATCGGAGGCAGATCGAGAACGACCAACTGCTCTTCTCGAAGGTGTTCCACTACGTTGCGCAAGTGCTCAACGTGCAGATGCCCGAGGTCTATCTGCAACCCGAACGGCCTGGGGAGATTCAGCTCTGCAACTGTGAAGAGAAGGGCGTGCTGATCCCGGCCTTCATCGTCGGTCCGGGCGTGTTGCAGGGACGACCGGAAAAGGAACTGTCGTACCTGTGCGCCAAGAAGCTGTGCTACATGCGGCCCGAGCACTATCTCAAGCTCGTTCTGCCGACCAACACGCAGATCAAGAGCACTTTCTTGAGCGCGATTTCCATGGTTCAGCCGCAGTTCCCGATCCGGCCGGACATGCTGCCTCACGTTCAGCAAGTGCAGCCCCACCTGCAAGAGCGGATGCAGGCGCTGCCGCAATTCCTGGAGCAGCTTCACCTGATCGTTACTCGCTTCCTGCAGAACCCGACCGATATCGACCTGGTCAAGTGGGGCAACGGGGTCGAGGCGACGGCACATCGAGTGGGTTTCGTCATCTGCGGCGATCTCGAGGTTGCTGCCCGAATGATTTCTCTGGAGCCGAGCCAGGCGGGCACGCCGCCGGCCAAGGACAAGATCAAGGAATTGGTGCTGTACGCGGTGAGCGAGGACTACTTCTCGGTGCGACAGCAGATGGGGCTAGTGATAGGCGGCTGACGGCGGCGGGTGATGGTGGGATGCGGGGCGGGGCGGGCGAATGCTATGGCAGAGGCGAGGCCTGGCGAGGCCTGGCGAGGCCTGGCGAGGCCTGGCGAGGCCTGGCCTGGCGAACGGGAAGCAGGCGGGCAGCTTTTCGGCGGGGGTGTGTGCGTCCGCTCGCTCAAACAGTCCTCGGCGCCGGCGATCCGTCACGTCGAGGGTGTTACGGACGTGATTGGTGGTCGATAGGCCTGGGCGCTCTGGTTGGCGCCTGCGAAACTCACTCGCGGACGCACACACCCCCGCCGCGCAGCCCGCCCGCTCTACGTTCGCCTGATGCCGGAGGCCTGAGCCTCCTCTGCCTGGGCCATGCCTTGCCTTGGCCCGCGCCGCTGCCGTCGACTCGGCCGGCCGGTACCTTGCTTGCCGCCGTCGGGCCATCACCGTCACCGTCAGCGAGAAGGGAAGGGGAGGAATGGGAAGGGGAGGAATGGGAAGGGGAGGAAATGGGCAAAAGGGGGAAATGGGGAGGAATGGGCAAAAGGGGGGAAATGGATTAGCTGCGAATGCGGTCCGGTCCCGCGGCCAGTCTGGCAGCCGTCCTTCCTGCCAGGGCGGGAACGAGCCAACGATGCCCAAGACGAACGGGAATGAAGTAGGTCCGACCTGCGGCGTTGTGAAAGCGGACGCGGGTGCAGACTTCGAACCAACGGCAGCCGCCACGATCTTTCACTTTCGCCAGGATTTGATAATCCAGGTGAGTGTCCGACTCGCCCATCAGGCGTTCGCCATCCCCTTCGTCGATTACTGTGAACAGGCGTCCTTGCTCAACGCGTTTTTCGAGCTCGGCGCGCATCATCGGAATCCCGAGCGGCAAGGCCACGAGGTAGTCACGAACCCACATGAGCGCGTGCATCCACCTCGGAAAGCGATAGAAGGCAGCGAGCACTTCGTCGAGAGTGGTGCCGCGAGGCACCGCGATTTCGTACGAATCGGCGAAATGTACCTCGATCGGATGGCGATCAAACAGTACGCTGGCCGGCACTGGGCAGGGCTGCGCGCGCGGTCCGCTCGACAGCCAGGCCGCGCCGTAGAGGGTCGCAATGCCGAGGCTGCTAATGACAATGAACGGAGAGGGGTGGCGAATGCCCAGGAGTGGCACTGTGACCGGATATTGCCACTCCAGGATCGTGCGACCAAGCCAGATTGCGCTCCCGAGCAGCGCGAAGGCGACGGCGGCTGGCTCGAGGTACCGCTGCCCGGTGCCATAGCGCATTGCCAGCACTCCGAAGCCCGCCAGCAGCAAGCCGACCGCAGCAGTGCAGAGGAGCAGCAGGTGCCGGAGAGACAAGGGCACCGAGGCAGCGGTAGCGGCCAGCTCGAGGTCCCCGAGCCAGAGGAAGTGCATCGCCGCCAGTAGTAGGTGAATCAGTCCTATCGCCAGGAATAGGGGTCTCGCCATGATAGCCTCCCAACTCTCCAGCGGTAGCCATCAGTGCCGCACCGGACCACCCCAAGCATAACCCGAGTAGGGTTGAAAGGGTTGCCAGCGGGCGTCGTCGGTGGAAGGCAGGTCGCTCGATCCGTGGTCCAGGCAGGACGGCTGCCCGAGGTAGCGGCGGAAGACACACAGCGCGTCGGTGGGTGTTACTTCTCCGTCGTCGTTGACGTCGGCGTCGGCTGGACACGGCCCAGTGCCGAGGTAGCACTTGAACGCGAGCAGGGCATCGGCGGGAGTAATGACTCCGTCGTGGTTCAGGTCACCGTCAACGTCCACAATACAGTCGAAGTAGCAGACATAGCGTCCCCATTCGTAGGGGGAGCCCTCGGTATAGTCGTAGGAGAAGTCGACGTCGATGGGGTAGATACTGCCGGCTTTCGCGGCGAAGACCACCGCGGGTCTGTCGCGCAAACCATCAGTGCCGTACATCGGCACGCTGCCATGGGCGAGGGGTGCAGCACCGCGGATCGAGATAGGGTTGGTGTTGCATGCCACCATGACCCAGCTATCGTGGTATGGCGTATAGGCAGTGACCCACTGTGGCCCGTCCGCGAGCTCTTCCGGCTCCATCAGATAGCCGTCGCACGAGCGCGTGGAACAGAACGGTGCCGCTTCCTTGGCACACAGCGCATCGAGCGCATGGTGGACGTAGGTCGCGGCCTCGGCCGCGGCATCTTCGCCCAGGGTGTTGACCCGGTTACACCCGCGCGCGGGGTCGGCGACGTAGTCATCCTTGCCTCGGAAGATGATGCCGGCCACGGAGTAGGTGGCGAGGTCATAGACGGCAGAGCCGGAGTTGCCTCCGAAGGTGTCCGTGCTAGCGACGAAGTAGTCACGCGTATCGCTGCGGGCATCGTAGACGCTGCCGCCCTCGTCGATCTTGGCCGGGATTCCCGAGCCGAAGCCGATGACTGCGACGGCATCGCCGGTCGCCAACGGCTCGCGTGATTGTCTGACCGGAGCCGGGGCGAAGCGTGGGGTGGCTGGTCGATCGAGGCGGATGATGGCGTAGTCGAGCGCGAAATGGTGGTAGCTCAGGTAGTCCCTGAAAGGGTCTTGCTTGCTGACGACCACCTGCGCGCAGGAGAAGACATCCTCGCTGGTTATCACGGCCAAGTGGTCCAGCGCGTCGCGGTAGTAGTTGAAGACGAGCCGGGTGGTCGGGCAGGTG
>JAZDLZ010000432.1:0-2478 GCA_043801535.1 Pseudomonadota bacterium | reverse complement strand
GTCGACGAGCGAGCATGCCATCGAGAACGTCGGTCGCTGCGCCAGCGGCGAACAGCATCGCTGCCAAGAAACTCTGGAAACGACTGTAGTTGTCGATCAGCACCAGTATCACCGGCAACAACGCGATGCGAGCGAAGGTCAGCAGGTTCGGAAGCGCCACGAGCTCCTCTCGCAGCGATGCGGACTTGGCAACTCGGCCAGTGGATCCCGGCTTCATCACGCCGACTCTGTCGTTTCGAGATCCTCCACCAAGACCACTCCCTCGCCGGTGCACTCGACGAAAACGCTCGAGGCATCGCCACCGCTGCTCGGAGCCACGACCCGCGGTACGACCCGGCCGATCCACCCAGCTAGCGCAGTTGCGTCGACGTAGAGCACTCGGTCCTGGGACAGCTTGACGCTGAACGGTTGACGACGCGTGCGAATCACGAGTCCGCCTTCTCCGCGGAACTGGACCACCAGAATCCCTCGGCTCGAGCCTGGCACTGCCCCGTTCTCCCAACGAAGCTGGTCCTCGAAAGCAAACACCAGGTCCTCTCGGACGTAGACGATATCGTTGGCGAGCTGCAAGGCGGCGAAGACTCCGCCGAGTGGTTCTGCAACTAGATAGCCAGTGCCCGACACCACGAACATCGGCCGCGCCTCCGAACCGAATGGCTCCGTTGCCATCCGACCGCGCACCCGCTTGTGCGCCGGTTTATAGTAGAGCTCACCGCCGGTAACCACGACTCCGTCAGTTCGGGAAAAGACCGAGTCGCGGACTCTGATGATTAGTGTTCCCCCAGCCGACTGCTCGAAAGCAGCTTCGCCGTCATCGGGCAATATCAGCCTGGCAGTGGCAAACACCGAGACCAACGTCGGAGGACTGCGCTTGGCATCATCGAAGCTTTCGGGCATGACGGTGATGGCGAGGTGGCCATCGCTGCTGCTCGCAGCCTTGTTCTCGATCGCCTCCGGAACGCAAAGGTGCTCTGCTGATTCGCTGGTAGCACGTGCAGCCGCGACAACCTTGACGGCAGGTTGGCATGGATTGCTCGGCCAGCCTGCCGCAGTCACGCCAGCCTCTAGCGTGACATCGGCGGCAGCATGGTGCTCGGCAGCTCGACTCGGCACCATCGCGCTCACCGCTTGCCCCGTATCGTCCTGTCCCTGCTCGATCCTCGATCCTGCTGGCTTTCCCCCGTTCCCGTACTGGTCCATCTCGCGCGCCAACTCCTCTTGACCGGCAGCCGAAAAAGCATCACGCGCAAGGCGGTATTCACCCTTGCGCGCATATGCCAGACCCAGGTAACCCATAGCTCTGCCATTCTCTGGCTGAAGCTCACAGACGCGCATAAGCTCGGCAATTGCCTGGTCCACCGCGCTCATCTTCAGGTGCACCAATCCCAGATTCAAGCGCAGGCACGGGTCATCTGGCTGCCGTGCGACCAGCTCCTCGTAGGCTTCCTTGGCTCGCTGATACTCACCGAGCCGAAAACACACCACGCCAAGAAGGCTGAGCGCCTTGGCATCGCCAGGCTTGAGTCGCAGCACGGTTTCGAGCTCCACCCGTGCCTCGGCGATGCGCTCAGCACGAAGGTGCTCACTCGCGCTGGCTAGATGCTCGAGGTATTCCTTGTCGGACACGGCCAACTCAAGGTACGCGGCTCACAGCCTTGGCGTCAAGTAAGGAGCCGTCGCAGACGACCCCCACGAGTCATAGTCATAGCCCTGCCAGCGCTTCCTGAGCGAGTTGCTTCTTGTAGCGATAGTACTGCTTCAAGACCAGACGCACGTAGAGCTGGGTTGTCTCGTACGGCGGTATTGCCTGGTAGCGCTCGACTGCGCCAGCACCGGCATGATAGGCGGCAATCGTCAGTACCAAGTCTCCGTCAAACCGATTGGCGAGGACCCGCAGAAGCCGAGTGCCACCGAGAATGTTCTCTCGCGGGTCGTGCACGCTCGCCACTTTCATGTCCTGGCAAACCGAAGGCATGAGCTGCATCAGCCCGCGGGCACCTGCCGACGACACCACTCGAGGATCGTAGTCGGATTCGACCTTGATGACGGCGCGAACGAGTGCTTCGGGTATCTGGTACAGGTCAATTGCTTCTCTTATCAAGGAATCGTAACGACGATGGCGCTCAGACGAGCTATCACGGGCCGGAACAACGTCGCAGCGCTTGCAGCTTCCCCGTATCGCCGCTGCTTTTCCGGGTCCGGTCTTCATGACCTTCTTCCACCTTCGACGATGATCACCCTTGGGTTCGACATTGGTGAAATGGATGACACCGTCTGGACCAACTCGAGTGTATATGTCTGCCTGGACGCTAGAGCTCGCAAGCATGAACAGCAGCGTGGCAAGCCAGGACACAACCCGCATATCTCGCCTATGCTAGCAGCAATGCCAGTCACTTGGCCAGCCGCGACAAGCCGCCCCAAAACGGCGACAGCAACCACGAGCGCAGCGCGGCTCCGCCGCGCGGAGCGAGTCGCGGC
>JAZDLZ010000428.1:0-2820 GCA_043801535.1 Pseudomonadota bacterium | reverse complement strand
CGCGCTGATACCCGTCGGGAACGAACAAGAGATCGAAGCGCACCGCCGGAGCGAACGTCTTCCAGCCCGGTCTTCCTCGACGGGCGAGATGGCGGCGCAACCGCTCGTTGCTGGTGGGATCCAAGCCGAGCAGGTTCTTGACGTCCTGCTCCAGCGAGGCGCCACTCGCATCGTAGTGAACCGCAGCGACGATCTCGGCGCCCGCAATCCTGGCCTCTTCGACGAACGCCGAGGCCTGATCCCGGCCCGCCTCGTCATCGGGAGCGAAGACCGCAAGCGCACCGAAGTCGAGCGCGAGCGCAGCTCGTGCTGCCGCCCGGGCACGTTGCCTACCCGACGTGGTCAAGCGAAAGACTCCGCGTCCGGGATCGGCAAGAGATTCGGCGGGCGATAGCAGAGCAATGGTAGCGTGCAGGGACTCGCTCCTGGCAATCGCCGCCCGAGCCTCCCGCTCGCCGACCGGTCCGAGCAGAAAGAGTGCGTGCTTTCCCTCCACCAGCTCCACGACCGCCCTTGCCGCGCCCTCCTCGCTCGCACCGGTATCGGCATAGACAAACGTCACTTCGGAATCGGTGGCGGCAGCAATCTCGATCGCCGCCCGCAGCTCGCGGCCAATGCCCGCGTGCTTGCCGGACAGAGGGAGCAGCACCCCGATCACGCTGGCATCGACGGCTGGCGCATCAGCGCCAGCGACCGCGACCGCGACCGCGGGGTTTGCGCCGACCGTCGCTCCTGCCGTGCCCGTCGTTCCCGATGCGCCCGTCGTTCCACTCGCCACCCCGCCCGTCGCTCCGCCCGTCGCCGCACCCGTCGCGCACCTGGCCGCCGCCTCGTCGGCGTCGACCAAGAGCGCGCTGCGCGGATAGCTCAGGCGCAGATCGACCGCAGCCGCCTGCGCAGCCAGGCACTGTCCCAGCGCGGCGCGGGCCAGCACCAGGTAATAGAAAGCCGCCTCACCGTCGGCAGCACCAGGATCCTTGGCCACCAGAGCGGCAAGAGTCTCCGCTGCCTGGCGGTACTCTCCGGCGCGAAAACGGGCCAACGCAGCAGCATAGCTGTCGCCGGCAGGCCTCGCAGTCGGTCCTCGTGCGCTACCAGCGCAACCCGAGCTCGGCAAGCAGCCCAGGACCAGCGCCAGCAACACTCCGATACTTCCACTACTTCCACTTCTACTTCTACTTCCGTTTCGCCTCATCGCCCGGCCACCACCCGAAACACCACGAACAAGTCGCCCGGACAGCCCCCGTTCGTCCCCGGCTCTCCCTCGGCGGAGACCCGCCTCACCTCGCCATTCCTGGTGCCGGGTGGGATCCTGATCGTCAGCTCCCGCTCGACAATCAGGCGCCCTGTTCCGGCACAGCGCGGGCAGCTCCTGCCACCGCCACCAGTACCACCACCGCAGGCATCGCACAGCCCGAGCACCGGGAAGACTATCGTCCGCGTGCCACCGAGCGCCGCTTCCACGCTGCCAAGCTCCAGAGAGCAGCGCAAGTGACGACCATTGGCAGCCACTCTCAGCTTGCGGCGGACCGCGCTGGCAAACCCATCGAACGCCTTGGCAAGACCATCGGCCAGCGCCAGCGCTGCCGCCGCCAAGTCATCGCCGAGCGCTGCCAGACGGCTGCACGGCGACTCCAGCAGACGGCCGCGATCGTATTCGAACCGGGTCGTCGGATCGGAGAGAATCGCGTAGGCCTCGACGATTCCCTTGAAGCGCTCCTCCGCCTCCTTGCTCCCGGGATTGCGATCCGGATGGAGCTCGCGAGCCAGCGTCCGAAACGCCCTCTTCACCGCCTCGGGTGGCGCATCGCAAGTCACCCCGAGCGTCCGGTAGCAATCTCGATTTGGCTCTTGGCACGGCATTTACGGGCACGACGGTATAGGGACCTGATCATCGTATCGCAGGTCGGTACGTCGGCGATTGCAGTGCCACTACCCACTCGCCTCCTCGCCCCCACCCTTGCCTTCGCCCCCGGCCTCGACGCCTCCCACCCCATCGTCGAGCTGTCCGTAGATCAGCTCGCCGATCCGCTGCGACGAGGCTTCGAGGCGCTCCAGCACCGCCTTGAGCTCCTCGACAGTGCCTGATTCCATGAGCTGCTTGCACTCGGCTATGTCTGCCTCCAGGGCTGCGCGCTCGTCCTCGGGCAAGACGTTGCCATACTCGACGAACGCCCGCTCGGAGGTGTAGACCAATGACTCGGCCTGGTTGCGCAGCTCGGCAAGCTCCCGTCGCTCCTGGTCGGCGCCGCGACTCTCTTCGGCTTCGGCGATGATGCTGGAGATTTGCTCTTCGCTCAACCCGCTCGTCGGAACGACGTTGACCGACTGTTCCTTGCCAGTGCCGAGGTCCCTGGCCGAGACTCGCAGGATTCCGTTGGCGTCGATGTCGAACGTCACCTCGATACGCGGAACGCCACGCGGCGCCGGCGGAATCCCGATGAGCTGGAAATAGGCGAGCGACTTGTTGTCCGCCGCCATCTCCCTCTCGCCCTGGAGAACGTGGATGTTGACGAACGGCTGATTGTCGACGGCGGTCGAGAACACCTCCGACCGATTCGCGGGAATCGTGGTGTTGCGCGAGATCAGCCGGGTGAATACGCCGCCCGACGTCTCGACACCGATCGAGAGCGGGGTAACGTCCAGCAGGAGCACCTCCTGCACGTCACCCTTGAGCACTCCTCCCTGGAGCGCCGCGCCAACCGCCACGACCTCGTCGGGATTGACTCCTTTGTGAGGCGGCTTGCCAAAGAACTCCGAGACGACCTCCTGCACTCGCGGCATTCTCGTCTGGCCGCCAACCAGGATTACCTCGTCGAT
>JAZDLZ010000351.1:0-12819 GCA_043801535.1 Pseudomonadota bacterium | reverse complement strand
GGACCAAAGACCGAGAACGGCCTGCGCTCCCTCGGGTGCCTTGTCATGTCCATCCGACCGAGACACGTCCACGTCGGGTATCGCTGACGCTCTGGTTTCGCCGCCATCGACGGGGACCAACGAGCAACGATCACACCCGCGCCGGATCAGGAGAAATGGTCGGTGCAGGATTCGGAGTATTGTGAGCGCGCTCGAGTCCCATTATCATGTTTGGGGGCCCCGGCCCAAATTCAGATCTAGCCTCGGATCCGGTTCGGCCGTCCCCAAGCGTTTTCGCGGGGTTGCCGATCGTTCCTCTGCGACGCGCGAAGAGACGAGAAGACAGTGACAGTAGGAGAGGGTTTTCGAGCAGGAGCAGGAGCAGGAGCAGGAGCACGAACATGAGCACGAACATGAGCACGAGCATGAGCACGAGCATGAATACGAGCCTGAACGGTAGTGCAGGATCCCGGCGAAATGATCGGGCCCTCTGGCGCCTTGGCGTCTCTGTCTTGGTTGTGGGCAGCGCGCTCGGGTGTCATGGTCTGGGCGACGGTGACCTGGGAGACGAAGAACGCGTTGGCCGTGTGTCTTTGCCGGTGGTCGGGCCAGGAAAGCTAGTCGAGCAACCGCTCGTTCAGCCAATGAGCGCGCCAGTCTATCCGGACCAGCGAGGGTATTCGATTGCCATCGACGGCAACACGGTCGCGGTGGGCGCGGCCTGTAGCTCCAACGGCAGTGGATTCCTGAACGGGCACGCGCTCGTCCTGGTCGGCGGCGAAGCAGGATGGTCGGAGCAAGCCAGGTTGCTTGGCAAGGACACCAGTATGGGCGACTCTTTGGGAGCGGCGGTAGCGGTTTCGGGAAACACAGCCCTGGTCGGAGCCAGCGGTGACGAATCAGCTTATTTCTTCGAGAGGGCTGATACGACCTGGACCGAGTCGGAGAAGGAGGTTCCCAGCTCGTCTCGTGGGGATTTCGGCTTTGCGGTGGCGCTTTCCGGCAGTGTTGCCGTCGTCGGTGCGCCAGGGTC
Source organism: Pseudomonadota bacterium (assembly GCA_043801535.1). Classification (GTDB taxonomy): domain Bacteria; phylum Myxococcota_A; class Polyangia; order Haliangiales; family SHYZ01; genus JAZDLZ01. The sequence continues at coordinate 11,807 of JAZDLZ010000351.1, read as the reverse complement.
GCGAGCAGCTCACGTTCTCGAGAAGACCGAGACTCAAGGCTGGGTCGAGATCGAGTTGCTCACCGCCAGCGATAGTGTCGACGGCGATCGTTTTGGCGCAGCAGTGGCGTTGAGCAGCGACACGGTGATCGTGGGGGCGCCAACCGGGAATTCGGGAGCCACCATCCGTGCGGGCGCCGTGTATTCGTTCGTCCGTTCCCAAGACTGGAAGGAAAGCAAGATCGATCGCGGCGGCATCGCGACCGGCTACGAATACGGCGCCGCAGTGGCACTCTCCGGCGATACCTTGCTCGTCGGATCGCCGATGGCCACGGCCGGCGGACAAGTCGGGGCGGGGTGCGCCTTTGCGTTCGTGCGAGACGGGGCAGGGAGCTGGCAGGCGCAGGGAGACGCACTGGAATGCGGCACTCCTGCGCCAGGCGATCAATGCGGATACGCGGTGGCAGTCGACGGCGACCTGGCAGTCCTTGGCGCGCCGCATCGCGACAACGGTGCGAGCGCAGCGGAGTCGGGGATGATTTTCGCGTTCGTGCGCTCGGAGGGTAGCTGGAATTCTCTCCCCGGAGTCGTCGGTGCGACCACTGTTGCGCGCGATAGACTGGGCTTTTCGGTGGGATTGAGCGGGAGCATTGCGGTCGCTGGCGCACCATTCAAGGCATCGAGCGCCGGTGGAGTCCATGTTTTCCGCTATCTCCTTGGCCTGGGGGCTGCCTGCGACTCGGACGATCAGTGCGAGAGCGGCCACTGTGGGGGGTACGTGTGCTGCGATGCTCAGTGTGGGACAGCGGACGCGGCAATCGTCGATGGCTCGCCACGACCGGACGCCTTGCCGAGCGACGCCGGTGGCGCTGACGCCCTGCCTCCGGTTGTCGTTGACGCGAGGGCGGCGGATGCGGCTTCGGCCAGCGATTCCGCACCGCAGGCTGTCGACGCACCGGCGACGAGCGTCGACGCCGAGGTGCCCGAGCGAGATGCGCTTTTCGACGATGCCCTACCCGACGCGGCTCAGCCGCGCGATGCGCAGGCAGCGCGAGATGGCGGCGAAGCACCAGAGTCCGGCGGCGGTTGCGGATGCCGTCTCGGCAGACAAGGCAGTGACCGACCGAACCGTGGCGAGCTCCTCGTTGCTGGCCTGGTTGCGATGGCATTGATCGTCCGGAGGCGTTTGGGGGGGGCTCCGCGCTGACGCCGATGTCTTCCCGAAACGGGTATCGCGACGCTCGTCGCGAGGCTGCTTCCGAGGCTGCTTCCGAGGCGCTCCACGAGAGCTCTGGGGTACCGCTCTCGGCTTCGGTGTCGGCGAAGCTGCGCGACTTGCCCAAGGTTGACAAGGTCCTCAGACGCCCCGAGATCGAGGCAGGCCGTGCCCCTCGTTGGGCCGTCGTTGCGGCAGTGAGGCAAGTCATCGAGGAGCGACGGCAGGCAATCCTTGCCGGTACCGCTTCGACCATCGAGGTGGACTCGATGGAAGTGCTGCGTCGCGCCGAGAAGCTGGCAAAACCTTCGCTGGGGCCGGTCATCAACGCCACCGGCGTCGTGCTCCACACCAACCTCGGCAGAGCACCGCTCGGAGAGGAGGCGGTTCGGCGAATGGCCGAGCTCGCCCGCAGCTACTCCAACCTCGAATACGACACCGGTGCGGGAAGCCGCAGCTCGCGCCAGGATCATTTGCAGGCGCTGTTGTGTCGTCTCACCGGGGCAGAGTCGGCACTGGTGGTCAACAACAACGCTGCCGCGGTGTTGGTCTCTCTGGCTGCGCTGGCAGCCGGTAGAGAGGTGGTGGTGTCTCGTGGCGAGCTGGTCGAGATCGGCGGTTCGTTCCGCATCCCCGACGTGATGCGAGCTTCGGGAGCACGGATAGTCGAAGTCGGGACCACCAACAAGACCCACCAGCGCGACTACGAGCTGGCGCTCGGCTGCAACGACTGCGCGCTCGTTCTCAAGGTCCATCGTTCGAATTTCGCCGTGGTCGGCTTCACCGCCGAAGTGGTGGTCTCCGAGCTTGCCGCGCTCGCTGGCGAGCGTGGGGTGCCGCTGATGGTCGATCTCGGCTCTGGAACGATGGCCAACCCGACGACCTGGTGCGCTTCGCTCCCGGCAGAGCCGACCGTGCCCGAGACGGTCGCCGCCGGTGCCGACCTCGTTACTTTCAGCGGCGACAAGCTCCTCGGCGGACCGCAAGCTGGCATCGTCGTGGGAGCGAGCACCCTGGTAGCGCGAATCGCTGGCCATCCGCTGATACGAGCAGTGCGGCCCGACAAGCTCACCCTGGCCGCGCTCGAGGCCACGCTCGAGGCCTATCGAGATGGGCACGCACTCGAGCAGATCCCCGTGGTGCGCATGCTCGCGGCGAGTCAGGAGGAGCTGAATCAGCGCGCCCGTACCCTCCGGACTCTCGTCTTTCGCGATCCTGGCCTGGATTCTGGCCTGGAGATCGACGTCGTGCAGATCGATTCGGCAGTCGGCGGAGGGGCTCTGCCCCTCGCCAGCCTTCCCTCGTGGGCACTATCGCTAGCCCACCGAGCAGGATGCTCGGCAGCCGCGCTCGGTCAAGCACTCCGCCGTCACGTTCCGCCGGTGGTGGGGCGTATTGTCGGCGACAGGCTGCTCCTCGACGTGCGAACAATCGCCCCCGCCGAGCTGGAGCAGGTTGCGGCGGCGATCCGCACCCTGCCCGATTGGTAACCGATTGGTCGACGACGACGACGACGACGACGACCCGAACGACTCCGGTCCGATCGAGGTTCCGCTAACCGACGTCCTCGATCTTCACACGTTCGCTCCCAAGGAAGTCGCCTCTCTGGTCGCCGACTACCTCGACGAATGCTCGCGGCGGGGCTTCGTTCAGGTACGGATAATCCACGGCAAAGGAACGGGAGCGCTTCGACGCATCGTCCACTCCGTCGCTGCCAAGCATCCCGCCGTGATCAGCTTCGCGCTCGCCGGTGAATCCGGCGGAGGCTGGGGGGCAACGCTGCTAGAGCTGCGCGCCTGTTCCGAGGAAGGAGCCTAGTCGCCCTTGTGTAGGCTGGCGCAGATTCGGAAGGCAGAGGTCGAGGGACGGGTGCGCGGATCGTGGGCGGTCCGGCAGTCTCGCGCATGCTCGGGCGGGCAATGGCAGGCGCTGCCGCGTTGCAGGCGCAAGTGAGCTCGCGCCAGGGAAGCCAGAGAGTCTACCCACTCGCTGACCCCGCCAGCGGCCAGGTCATCGACGCCGAACGGACTGCGTTCTGCCGGCACCGCTAGCGCTGCCGTATCGGCGCTCGGTACGAACAATGCACCAGCACAGGCAAGGAGCTCGCGCTGCTTCTGCGTTTCGGCGCGCTGGCTACCGCCGGGGAAGCGCCGTTCGTCGGCTCCTCGCAGCGCCCGCTCCCATTCACGGTCGGAGCAGAGACGAGCATTGGGGAGACGCCCACTGTGGGCTAGCCAGGAGGCGTATTCCTGTGCTTGGCGCCAGCTCACCGGCTGTGCTGGCAAGCGTTGCCACTCGAGGCAGGACCCGTCGCCACCGGATGGACAGAATGGCTCGCCCTCGACGAAGACGATTCCGCCCGGCAGGATCAACCGAGCGCGGCCAGCGTGGTCGCGCTGCAACAGGCCTCCCCCGCTGCCGTCCCCGTTCTCTTTCCAGTACGCGAGAATCTCTCGCCAGGTGACCAGGTGCTGGGCAATCAGGAAGGCGTCGAGCTCGACCTCGTGCTCCGGTGGCGCGCCGAATGCGCGTCGCACTGCTTCTGCTTCGCGGCTGCCATAGAGGAATTTTCCTCGAGGCACGTAGGCATAGCCTGGTGGCACTGCTGTCCGGTTGGGCAGGACGACGACCAGCTCGAGCTCCTCGCCGCGGCTCACCCGGAACGGGTAGCGGGTCGAGTAGCGCCCTTCCAGTTCGGCAGCTAGCACATAGGAGCCAGCCGCCAGCTCGACCGACATGGTGTCCTCGCTCGGAAAGGAGCGCAGTGCATCGAGGGCGAGCTTTCCCGATCCGTCTTCGCGAAAACGGTGGAGAATCAAGAGTGCTCCTGCTGGCTCGGTTCGCGCTCTCACTCGGGTAGGCTGGTCGAGCCCTGCCGTGCGGGCTCCCCCCGGATCGACGAGAGCGAGACGGTCTGTCAGGGCTCTCCGAAGAACAGGCTGGTGATCGCGCTCGGCAGCGAGGATCCGCGCCAGGAGAACACCAGCATGGAGGGCCCGCGCACTGGGATCGTGCAGCACGCCCGCCAAGTAGCTGCAGGCCGCCGTTCGTCTTTCGTCTACTGATGCTGCCTTGGCGAGCGTCGTTCTCCACCTTCGTTCCCCGTCTTCGACGATCAGGCTGTCGAAATAGCGGAAAGCGGATCCTCGCAGACCGACGAGCTCTTCTTCTTCGCGATCTGCCGCCGCCACCAGCTCCCTGGCTCTGGCCAGCTCCCGAGAAGCGTCGACGGTGGTCTTCACCTGATTCCAGGTCCACACAACAGCGATCCCTAGTAGCGCCATCACTGGCACGGCGGCAATGCGAGCAGGCCGGTGCCATCTTTTCGCTCGTACTGCTGCCCTGCTGCTGGCCAGGAACCCCTCGACGATGGTGCGATCCGGCACTTGATCCGGCACCAATACCGGCGCCAATACCGGCACCGCCGCACCGGCAGATACCGGTGTCGCTGCAGCAAGCGCTACTGGCGCCGGCGGCGATGACGACGCCGATGGCGCTGGCGATGACGACGCCGACAATGCCCCCGTGCCGGCCGCCCCGTAGCTTTCGGCGAATTCTTGCTGGTATTCACCATGAGCAGCGAGCCATGGCTCCCATGCGTTGGTGCGGAGGCAGGCTTCGAGGTGGGGAGAATGAAGCAGCTTTGCCGGTAGGCGAGCAAGCTGCTGCTTGCCGTAGAGATACTCTGAGCCCCTGCCAAGGCGGTGCCACTCGAGCGCGGCGGCGATCAGGCCGAGCGCCGCCGTTCTCTCGCCCGAGACCTCGTCGATCCAGGCCCGGAGCTGTGGCCAGACGTCGACCAGGGTACCGTGAGCAAGCCGATAGACACTCTTCTTCTCGATCGTCTTGTCTGGCGGCCCTGTCTCGATCGCGGTGACCAGTCGTCCCTTGACGAGCGCTTCCAGCGCCGAACGGGTGTGATGGTTGCCTCCCTCGAGGAGCCGAGCTTCGAGAAATGGCCGGCAAATGCCGTCGGCGCTGGTCAGCAGCAAGAGCAATCGCTGTGCTTCGCCACGCTCTCCTGCCGTCATGGCAGCGAGCACCTGATCGCCATGACGAGCGATCGTTCCGGCAATCCCTCCCTGCCGGCGCAGGATCTCCTCGGGAATCACTCGTCTGATGCGGTCGCGGGCCTCCCACAGCTCGGCCATGACGAAAGACAGCATTGCGACCCCGGCAGCGGCAGCCTCGGCAACGAGCACGTCCACCATCCTGGTGGTCTCGAGCTCGACGCCAAGGCTGCGCGCTGGCATGACGATCACGTCGCGCAACGCCTGGGGAGACAAGGGAAAGAGAGTGAAGAGCGAGTTGGGCAGGCGCGATTCGACGAAAGCCGGGATCGCCGACAGCTTGCCAACGTAGTCGCTGCGGACGGTAATGAGCGTCCGTACTCCGGTGTCGAGGGCGGCCAGTCCGTCGAGAGCACGAACGAAAAGGTCACGCTCGGGAGAAGCAGCCAGCGTGACCAATTCCTCGAGCTGGTCGACGACGAAGAGCAGGCCGCGCTCGCGGCGGCGGGTAATCGTGCCGAGAATGCGCGGATTCCGCTCCATGAAGGCGTGCAGACCTGCCACCGACTCGCCAAGATGCGGCGCGAAGAAGGCAGCCAGGGTCAGCAGCGGCCTGCTGCCGGGAGTCATCGTGACAACATCCCAGACATTTGATCCGCCCAGCGCTCCGGCAGCAATGGGAGGAGCGAGCCCTGCCCGTACCAGCGACGACTTGCCAACGCCGGAGGAACCGGCTATGAGCAGCAGCGCCTCGTCGCGAAGTCGAGCGAGGATCGCGGACTGCTCGTGTTGGCGGCCGAAGAACATCAGCGAGTGCTCGAAAAGATGGGGAGCCAACCCGCGGTACGGGTTCTCCATGGTTGCCGCTGGCTGATCCTTGCGACGGCGCAGCCGCTGGAGCTCGTGGAGCAGCTCGGCAGCGGTTGGCAGCCTGCTGTCCGCATCCTCGAAGGTGAGCGCCCAGTGTCCAAGCAGCGCCTGTCTTTCCTGATCGGCGACCAGGCTGGAGAGCAGGACCATGACAGCGCGAACGTCGGCGCGTCGAGCAGCTCGGCCATGGTTCGGGTTGTGGCGGGTGGCGAGGCTCATGCCGATGAGACGCGGCTCACCCTGCCGGTCGATGACGACGGTGGACGGCTGAATCGCTCCGTGGGTTACGTCGGCAGCGTGGAGCGCAGCGACGGCGGAGACAAGACCACAGCCAACGTCCAGGGCGGTGGTGAGGTCGAACGGCAGCTCCGTGTCAGTGAGCTTGACACCGCGCACGTAGTCGCTGACCACATAGGGGGTTGGACCACCACGGATGCGATGGATGCGGCACAAGTTGGGATGCTGCACCTTGGCGATCGCGCTCGCACCCTGCTGGCGAAGATGGCTGGAGCGGACTCCCCACCGAGTGGTCAAGAAGCTGACCACAACTGGCCGGTCGAGAACTATGTCGTGAGCCAGGAAGGTGTCGTCGTTGGGAGGAGAGCCCAGTGGGCGTACCAATCGGTATTCGTCGATCCGTTCGTCCTGCCCGTACCGCCCCCTCTCTTGGGGTCCCGTTGCTTCCCCGTTGTCGCGCACGGTCGTTAGGCCTATCATAGCATCCATACTTGCCAATGGGTGACCGCGAATTAGCCGATGCTCTGCTGGCGCCCGACACCATGGTGGATCACTTCCGCGTGGTTCGCCTGCTCGGACAGGGAGGAATGGGCGAAGTCTATCTGGCCCGCGACACCCGACTTGGACGGCGAGTAGCGCTCAAGTTCGTCCACGCCAGGCACGTCCATTCGAGACACGCGGCCGGCCGGTTCCTGCGTGAGGCCAGGGCTACCGCGAGCTTGAGCCATCCCAACATCGTCACCGTGTACGCGGTCGGCAAGCACAACGGCCGGCCATACCTCGCTCTCGAATATCTCGAGGGACAGAACCTTCGGCAACGGCTGCAAGAAGAGCGTCCGGGACCGCGCGAAGCAACGCGAATCGGCCTGGCAATAGCCTTGGCGCTTGCCGAAGCGCACCGCCACCACATACTCCACCGCGATCTGAAGCCAGAGAACATACTGTTGGCCAAGGACGGACGACCGCGCCTGCTCGATCTCGGCCTCGCCAAAATCCTCGAAGCACGCTCGGATCAACGCCACGAGCACTCGAAAGGAAGGAAAGGGCACGAGCCCGAAGCCCGGGACGACCTGACGACTATCCGGGTGTCGGCGGACGATCTGGCAGAGAACGGCGGCGCTGGCGACGGAGCGAGGGTCGACGCCGGTGACGATGCCGGTGTCGGTGTCGGTGTCGGTGTCGAGGTCGCCGCTGCCGGCGGTGATGCCGGAGCTGGTGATGCGGCCGGCGCCGAATTGGGCAACGACTGCTGCCGCGCCAGCGAGCGCTGTCAGCCTCCGGATCCCGACTATGCCGTTGGCCGGATGCTTGCCGCGGCACCGACCATTTCTCTGGGCTCTTGCTTTACAGTTCGTAATCGTAATCGTGCTCGTGCTCGTGCTCGTGCTCGTAATCGTGCTCGTAATCGTGCTCGAAAACACTGCGCTTTCCTCCCGGTCAAGGGCAGTGTTCGGGTGAAAGAGTGTAAAGCGAGTCTGACCGGTGCCCTTGCCGCTGGCGGTGCGGCCATGGACGGGATGGTCTTGAGCGTCGCCGGCCAAGTGCTAGGAACTCCCGGCTACATCGCGCCGGAGCGAATGCTGGGCCAGCCCAGTAGCGCTGCGGCTGATGTGTGGGCGCTCGGAGTCATCCTTTTTGAGCTCCTCACTGGATGTCGTCCGTTCAAGGACCGTCGCGCCGAGTCGGAAGCCCAGAGCACCGAGCCCGACATGCTGCCCGAGCTGCCCAGTACTGCCTCGCCCGAGCTGGCCCGCCTCAGCTTTCGCTGTCTCGACGATTCACCGGCAGCCAGACCGCCGGCCGCCGAAGTGGCGGCGGCGCTCGAAGGCATGCTTGGCGAAAACAAACGCCAACTCGGCGCCGAGCAGAGCCCGTTCCGCGGCCTGCTCCCCTTCTCCGAACGTCACAGCGAGGTCTTCTTTGGCCGCGAGTCTGAAATCGACTCCTTCCTCGAATTGGTGCGCGAGCAGGCAGTGCTGCCAGTTGTCGGGCCATCCGGTGCAGGAAAAAGCTCCTTTGTTCAGGCTGGCATCATCCCCCGTTTGCGGGAACAAGGCGCCTGGATGGTGCTGGCGCTTCGACCGGGCAGCGATCCCTTTACCATGCTCGCTGCTCGACTGGAACGAGGAGAGAGTGTCTTCCGCAGCGCTACCACCGGCGGCAGCATGGAGACCGCCGATGTCCGGTCGGCGAGGACGAGGGCAAGGGCGAAGGCAACGCCGACTCCACCGCCGTTGTCGCTCTGGGAAAACGAAAGGGACCGCGCCCGCGATGGCGACCGCGATGGCGCCCACTCTGCCGCTGGCACGCCGACCACGACCTCGACGCCGATTCCGGTTCCGATTCCGCCTTCGAGCGCAGCCGCGCAGGATCCTCGGTCGGACTATTTAGCCGTGACTCCGACCGCGGCCGCGACACCGCTCGATGCCCAGGTCGCGACTTCGATTGACGTTCCGATTGCGACTGCGACTGCGACTCCGACCGACATGCTTGCCGCGACTCCGACTACGACGCCAGTCGGTGGCACGACCGGCCCGACCATGGCCACGGCTGGGGAACATCAGCCGGAAGAACGGTCCGTCTTCGTCTTCCCAAGGGGTCGCGCTACGCCAGCGGCGGATTCTCCGGTTGCTCCCGCCACGGTCGATTCGCCCCCGGCCCTTCTGGCCCCTTCGGCGGCGGCGCCGGCCAACGTGGTCGCTGCCCGTGCCTCCTCGGCTACCAGTCGGGCCCAGCTAGTGGCGAGGCTGCGCGAATCGCCGCAGCTCTTGAACGTCTTTCTCCACGACCTGGCCGCTCGCGAGCGTTGTCGAGTGCTGCTGTTCGTCGATCAGCTCGAGGAGGCCTGCACGCTCGTCGCCGACGAAAAGGAACGGCGGGCATTCCTGCGGGCGGTCTGTACCGCGGCCGACGACCACCAGGGTCCGGTCAGGGTCGTCTTTACCGTGCGTGACGATTTCCTCGGCCGCATTGCCGAGGGAGCCGAGGTGCGGGCAGTGCTCGGTCGGGCAGTGGTCATGCGCAGCCCGGATCGCAACGCCCTCGAGGAGATTCTGGTGCGGCCGCTGGCTGTCGCCGGCTACTGTTTCGACGACCCGGCGCTCCCTGCCGAGATGACGGCGGCAGTGGCAGACGAGCCTTCCAGCCTGCCCTTGCTCCAGTTCACTGGCCGGCTCCTGTGGGATCGACGGGATCAGACCAGGAAGATGATCTGCCGCTCGGTGTACGAACGAGCAGGCGGAGTGGCGGGCGCCCTCGCCGAGCATGCCGACGCGGTGCTTGCTGGGCTGGCACCGGCTGAGCTCCGAGTGGCCCGGGATCTGCTCCTGCGCATGGTCACCCCCGAACGTGCTCGGCGAGTGGTGCCGCTCAACGTCGTCCTCGACGGACTGCCCGAAGTAGCCAAGGAAATCCTCGAAAGGCTCACCCAGGCGCGACTCGTCACCGTGCGCCGGGCAGAGGCGGTGGCCCACGGCACCGCCGTGCTCGAGCTCGTCCACGAGTCGCTGGTGCGAACCTGGCATCGGCTCGCCCGCTGGCTCGAGGAGAGCAGGGAAGAGGTCGCCTTCATGACCGAGCTTGGCCAGGCTGCCGACCTGTGGGTGCGGCGCGGCCGGCGTGCCAGCGAAGCCTGGTACGGTCCAGCGCTCGCCGAGGCGTTGGTTGCCTTGCGACGCTACCAGGTCACCGTGCCAGCGATCGTTGCCGAGTTCCTCGCTGCTGGCCGCCGTCGCGAAGAGCGGGCCCGCTGGCGGCGCCAGGCCCTCGTCGCTGGCGCGGGAGCGCTCCTTTTGGCAGTGGCAATCGTCGCGGTCTTTGCTGCTCGTCGCAGCGAGTCCCAGCGCCGGGCCGCCGAAGCACAGAAGGCCGAGGCTCTGCGCGAGAGCGCAATGGGCGCGCTCGCCCGCGCCGAGCTCGTCGAGGCCCGCGCCAAGCTCCGCTCGTCGCTGGAGCACTCCGATTCTCTCCTTGGCCGGGCAGTCTGGTGGAAGCTCGAAGCGAGCCCACAGCTCTGGCGCCACCAGCTCGCCGGCCCGGTCTACGACGTCGCCTTCTCTCCCGACGGCAAGACCGTGGCAGCAGGGTGCATGGATGGTCTGGCGCACCTTGTCGACGTGAATACCCTGGCAGAGCGAGCTCTGGCTGGACTCGATACGCCAATCGAGGCCGTTGCCTTTTCGCCCGAGGGAAAATACTTGGCGGGTGGCGGCCTCGATGGGTCGCTTGGATTGTGGGAGCTCGCTACTGGTGAGCTCACGATGCTGCGCGGTCACACAGCGAACGTCAAAGACGTCGAGTTCAGCGCTGGCGGCACGCTCCTCGCGTCGGCGAGCTTTGACGGCACAGCTCGTCTCTGGCGGGTGCCGGCAGGCAGCGTGGAGCGGGTGCTGGCTGGTCATGCGGATCAGGTGTGGAGCGTTGCCTTCAGCCCCGACGGTAGGCTGCTAGCGTCGGCCGATCGGAGTGGCGCGGTGCGGCTCTGGCAGCCGCAGGTCGGTACCGAGCTGGCAGGGCTGCCAGTGCCTGGGCATGCTGTTGCCTTCAGTCCCGATCGACCTCTGCTGGCGATCTCCCACGAGAGCTCGATCGCTGTCTGGGATCTCGTGGCGAACCGCCAGCTCGCCAGCGAAACCAGTCATGGCGGTGTGGTACGCAGGCTGGCATTCGCTGCGGGAGGACTTTTGGCTTCGGCAAGCAACGATCAGACTGTGCGCCTGCGGATCGCCAGGACCGACATGGGCGCGGGTACCAGCACCGTTGTGCTTCGACACGACTCCGAGGCAAGAAGCGTGGCATTCTCGTTGGACGGCAGTCTGCTGGTATCGGGTGGCATCGATCAAACCATCAGGTTGGCTCGGCTCGACAGCAGCAGCCAACGTACCGGACCATTGACTGCACACCAGTCGGCCGCCGGTCACTCTGGCCCAGTCATCGGACTGGCATTCAGCCCGGATGGCACAACCCTGGCCTCGGCAAGCGCCGATGCGACGGCTCGCCTGTGGGATGTTGACCAGGGCCGCCAGCGCCTGGTCATCAACGGACAGGTCGGCCGCCTTCAAGGTGCTGCCTTCAGCCCAGATGGCAAGCTCGTCGCCGCTGGTAGCTTCGATAGCATGGTACGGATATGGGACGCTCGCAGCGGCGCAGTTGTCCAGGCCTTGCCTGGTCATCGAGGTCGCGTGTTGCAGGTCGCTTTTTTGCCGGCAGGCGGGCTCCTGGCGTCGGCGAGTGACGGTGACCGGACAGTGCGAGTCTGGGATCTCGCCACTGGCACCACCGTGCGAGTCTTGACCGAAGCTGGCCAGGTGCCTTTTCTCGTTACCGCGCCCGATGGTACTGCCACCATGGCTCAGCTTGGCCAACTGTGGGATCTGGCTACTGGCCAGCCAGCGCTGGCCTTTCCTGGCGATTCTCAGTGCCTGGCGGTGGCCACGAACGGCAAGACGGTGCTGGCAAGGCGTCGCGCTGACCGAAGTCTCTGGCAGAGTCTCTGG
>JAZDLZ010000340.1:0-2505 GCA_043801535.1 Pseudomonadota bacterium | reverse complement strand
CGCCATTACCGGTCTGGGAGTCACCAAGCGACAGATTGGTAAACCCGTCTAGATGGGGAATACTTCCGCCAGGAGGAGCGGCTAGCTATTTGGGCGGCTCCGATTGTCGTCAACTTTCGAGGCTACGGATCTTCCTCTGCCCGAGCGAGCTGATCCAAGCAACAGCATGGCGAGGCTCACGAATGCCACTTGCCTGATTCGTTGAAGAAGGACGAGCGACATTCCGATCGTCGGGTCGATGCCGAGAGCTCTGAAGACCAAGAACTGCGCGCCCTCCTGCAGGCCGATTTGGCTCGGGACGAGAGCTCCGGCGATTGACAGCGCGATCGGAACCGAGGCGATGACCATCACCGTGCAAGCGGTGGGTCGGAAGTGGAGTACCCGCAAACCCGCGTAGACCTCGGCGGCGAGCAGCAGACGGCCGGCAATGTGAACGGCCGTCCCGGCGAGCAGAGTCTGCCGCGACTTGCGAAACAGATTCGCCATGGCGAGGTCGATTTCTTCGCCTGCGGTACCTGTTTCGCCGCCTCCGCGGAAGCGGAGGCGTTGCAGCAGCCGGGAGATTGGCGTGGCAACCTTGCGGCGGACGCCGGCCCACGCAATGGCAGCGGCCAAGACAAAGGCGCAAAGGACAGTGGCCAGGCCAATCCAAATGAAGATCGGCGATATCGCAGTCGACCATGCTGCTAGCAGTCCTAGCGACAGGAATAGACCGCTTGCTACCGAAAACAGGGCCCGATCGACGACAAGGGCAGCGAGCCCGGGACGACGTTCTTGGGGTGGCAGCCAGAGGAGCCGGCACGGCTCACCACCTATCCCGAGGAATGGCAGGATGGCGTTGACGCCCGCGGCGGCAAAGCGACTCGAGAAGACCGCCGGCAGAGGAGGGCGTGCCTGGCGAGGCAGGAGCCAGTGCCAGGGCAGTGCAGAGACGCTGGTTCCGGCGGCGTAGGCGAGCATCAGCCAGATGATGCCCGTGCCGACGTTCCACAGTTGGCTGAGCAGATTGTCCGCACCAAGCCGCCTGATAAGCATGACAGATAGGGCAATGCCACCAAGGGAGGTAGCAACCCGAAGCAGCGTTCCGGTGCGAGTAGCCATTGCCAATGTCAATTTAGACGCCAACTAGGGAGTATGCACCCATCGGCGAGGCTAGTCCGGGTGCTCTATCTGCAGCCGGGAGCCATGTTTGGTGGCGCGGAGCGCCAGGCAGCGACGAGCATCCCACTACTTCCTTCGTTTGGCATCGAGGTGATTCCCCTGGTTGGTCCTGGACAGGCGGTTGTCGATTGGCTCGTCGAGCGCGGTGTGGACAACTCGGTGTTCTCGCAGGACTTCCCCGGGGCCTGGAAGAAACCACGGGGAATCGCGCGGCTGTTTCAGCCGTGGCGTTACTGTCGCTGCTACTGGGCGTTGCAGCGGACCATCCATCGACTTGCCATCGAAGAGAGCATCGATCTGGTGTACGCGGCGCTGCCCTTCTCCTGGGTCGTTGCCACTCCAGTTGCCCGCCGGCTTCGTCTGCCAGTAATCTGGCGAGCAGGGGGGACCGAGGTTTCCGAATGGCAGGCAAGAGCTCTCAACGCCTATGCACGGTTCCGTCCGCCAGACCTGCTCGTCTGCTGCGGCGAGGCAGTGAAGCGGGTGTACGGAGCGTTCGTTCCTGCTCCCACCCTGGTAGTGCGAAGCGGCGTAGACACGGCCCAGTTTCATCCCGACGCAGGAGACCCGACGGCGTTCCGGCCGAGAAGCAGCGAGGTGGTGGTCGGTTTCGCTGCCCGGCTAGTCCGCGAGAAGCGGCCCGAAGATTTCTTGGCCATGGCGGCGCGGCTTGCCCATCACCATGGGGTATCCTTCCTTGTTGCCGGCGAAGGAAGCCTGCGTGCAGCCTACGAGAACATGGCTCGAGAGCTGGGTTGTGCCGCCAACGTACGCTTCTTGGGCTACGTCGCGGACATGCGATCGTTCTACGCTTCCTGCGACGTATTCGTCCTTTCCTCGCGTTCGGAGGGATGTCCGAATGTCGTGCTCGAAGCCATGGCGATGCGCCGAGCGCTGGTCGTCTCCGACGCAGCCGGGACGACCGAGGTTATCGCGCACGACAAGGAAGGACTGATCTACAAAATGGGCGATGTCGATGCGCTCGCTCGAGCGGTGCAGTGCATGATCAGTAGCGCGGAGCGTCGCCGGATGCTGGCTGACAACGGATACCGGCACGTGGTCAGCGACTACAGCGCACAAGCTCATGCTGCTCGTTTGGCAGAGCTATTCCGGAAGTACAGTCAATCCGCCGCCGCGTCTCTGTCGGAGATGCCTGGGATTGCCTGAACAGCGACGACTAGCTATTCCTTCGGCAGCGACGGAGTAGTCCAGCAGCGGTCAGGATTGCACAGGAACCGTAGCCAGTCCAAAGGAGTGCCACGATCGATCGCGGGCCACGCACTGCCGGGAACTGGCATCGCTGCCCTTGGCATTCCTGGCGCAAATCGGCGAGAAACGGATTGT
>JAZDLZ010000315.1:0-16997 GCA_043801535.1 Pseudomonadota bacterium | reverse complement strand
ACCAAAGACCGAGAACGGCCTGCGCTCCCTCGGGTGCCTTGTCATGTCCATCCGACCGAGACACGTCCACGTCGGGTATCGCTGACGCTCTGGTTTCGCCGCCATCGACGGGGGACCAACGAGCAACGATCACACCCCTCTGTTCCTGGTTCCTATGCCCGTGGATCTCGGGGTGGATCGCAGGAAATAGTGCGTGACCTTGGCATCTGCCTGGCTACAATTAATAGAACGAGCGTCAGATGATCAGTGTCACCGCGCGCAAGATTCGCGACCACGGTCAGGAGCGATCCTCCGTTCGCATCGGACGCGTCTACACGGGGTTCTTGATTAGCTATCCAGTTGTTGGGCGAGGGATGATTATTTTTCGCGATCCGCACGGCCATCGGATGATTACTACGCCGGTTCGTCGGGTCTTGGGTGATTCGGAGCACGGTACTCTGTACGTAGAAACCGAGAACAGCGTCTACTGCCTCGAGCTTCACGGCGCGCCGCTCGTGCCAATGGCGGATCCCGTGACCGGAGAGGCAGCCGGATAGACGACAGACGACCCCCCCCCTCCAGGCTCCAGAGGAGGGTGGCTGGCGATGGTCTAGCGAAAGCTAGCTACCTACATGGCAAACGAGGAATTTGAGGTAGCGTCCTTCGGGAAAGGCGACGGGAAGCACGTGGTCCGATGCTTGAGAGGCAATCCTGCTGACGCGCAGAGTGCGCCGTGCGTCGCGAGCTGCTCCGGCGAGTGCCCTCTCGAAATCGTCTAGATCGATGAGCTGCGAGCAAGTGGCAGTGCAGAGTACTGCTTCGGGAGCGCATGCCTGGAGCGCCAGCGTGTTGAGTCGCTGGTATCCCTTGAGAGCTGCCGTGACGTCTTTGCGACCTCTGGCGAATTTGGGGGGATCGCAAACAACCAGGTCGAACGAGCGGGCTGGGGCCTGTTCGAGATAGCGGAACACGTCGCTCTCGACCGCTTCGAGCCGGCCAAGCCCGTTTTCCTGGAAATGGGCCTGTGTTCGCTCGAGCGCCCGGGCTGATACGTCTACTGCGGTCACGGCGCTGGCTCCCGCCCGTGCTGCTGCCAAGGAGAATCCGCCGACGTAGCAGTAGAGATCCAGCACCCGTTTACCGGCGGCGAAACCGCTGGCGAGCAGATGGTTCTCCCGTTGATCTAGATAGTAGCCCGTCTTCTGGCCGGACAGGGGCTCGACTCCCAGCTTGAGCCCGTTCTCGAGGCAGCTCACCATCGATCTCGGTTCGCCACGGGCGACTCTCGCCGGTGACTGGAATCCCTCGAGTCGGGCAAAGGCTCCGGCAGCGACCTCGAATATCGTTCGCGGCGCAAGCTGCCTGGTGAGCGCGTCGAAGATTGCTTCTTCCCGGAGCTTCATTGCCAAGGTGGTGAATTGCACCGCGACAGCGTCACCGTAGACGTCGACGACCAGACCAGGTAAGTAGTCCCCCTCGGAGTTGACCAGGCGGTAGGCGTTGGTCTCGACGGAAGGAAGCCCGAGCCTGGTGCGGATCTTGGCGGCGTCGGCGAGACGCTCGGAGAACCAGGCGTCGTCGAGCGGCTGATCCTGCCGACTTGCCAGCCGCACCCGCAGCTGCGATCGCGGGTTTACAAAGCCGCGGCCGATGAAACGTCCGTCTTCGTCGATGACTCTGACCTCGTCTCCGGGCTCGACGGTTTCGTCGCATTTGGCGATGGCCTCGGAGAAGATCCAGGGATGACCGAACCACAGGGGCTTGGCTCGCCCGCGTTTGACTACTAGCGTTGCCATGGACCGCGCATGGTAGCATGCTTCTCTCTCCACGCAGCGTGTGGACGAAAGCCCGATGCCGGAGTTAGACGTAGAAAACAGCATCTTCTCGAAGCGTCTGGTCATCGTGGCAGGAAAGGGCGGAGTGGGCCGCACCACGGTTGCCGCCGCCCTCGGAGTGGCGTTCGCAAGGCGAGGAAAGCGCACCCTGATATTCCAGGCGGGCGTGAAGGAGAGTCTTTCCCACTTGTTCACGGTACCACCCATAGGCGAGCAGATATCGCCGCTGCGAGACAGGCTGTGGGCAGTCGCCACCAACCCCAAGGCAGCACTCCGCGAGTATGGTCTGCTGACTTTCCGTCACGAGACCATCGCTCGGGCAGTTCTCGAGAACAGCCTGTCGCGGTCACTGCTTCGGGCCATACCTGGCTTCGATAGCTTTGCCATGCTGGGGAAGATGTGCTGGCACGCTACTCAGCAGAGGGATCGGCACGGCGGTCTGGCCTGGGACACGGTGGTTTTCGATGCGCCGGCCACCGGTCATGTTGTGAGCATGCTTGGTATTCCGCGGGCCATTCATTCTGCAATTGCCGAAGGCCCTTTGGCTCGGGATGCGGCGCAGATGCGGTGGCTTTTTGAGGATCCGCAGCGCACTGGCGTGTTGCTGGTAACACTTGCCGAAGAAATGCCCTATTCCGAAACCCTGGACTTGGCCAATAGGCTGCAAGACGAGCTTGCCATCTGCCCGTCGTACGCAGTGGTGAACAGACTGTATCCCGACAGATTCAGGTCGCTTTCCGTGCCAGCGAGAGTGCTTGATGCACTGCTCGATTCGACCACCGCCGCGAGCCCGGCGACCACGACGAGCCCGACGACCACGACGAGCACGCCGACTATCGCTGCTTCACTCGTTGCCCGATCCCAGACAATACGTTCCCGGTGGCTTGTCAATGAGCGCTATCTTGGCAAGCTGCGAGACAACCTCGGAATTCCGGAGATTCGCCTTCCTTTCTTGTTTGCCCCGAAGCTCCGGCAAGCAGAGATCGATCGGCTATCGTTGTTGATCGAGGATCAGGTGATTGGGTGATTGGGTCACGGCCGGATGGCTAGCTTCTTGTGACCGACCGCTGACGGCGTAGAATGGGGGCATGTCGGGGTCTCGACATCGTGCCTGGATTTCGAGCGCACTGGTGGCGACTGTGACGGTGACTGGTGCCAGTGGCTGCGCTCAGGACACCGGCCTGGTTATCGAGGTCGGCCGGCAGAGCTCAGCACCACGGAGCATCGAACGGCTGTCTTTCCTGGTCGCGGTGAAAGCGGGGGAGAATCTCGTCAAGGATGCGAGCAGCTCGGTGAGTGTGAAGCTCGACGGTCGCGATCTCTACTACCACCGCTACGCGCTTCTGCTGCGCGACATGACAGCTGGCTCTGATCCGGCGGTCGTTGTCACCAACGTGAGAGGGTACTGGCAGGACCAAGTGGTGGGATTTGCCGTCATGAGCGTGGCGCAGCCATTCGTTCCTGGGGAAGTGATCGGCCGTCAATTGCAGCTACGTGGCGACTTCCCCATCGATACTGCTTGCGCCGGTTGGGATGCGGAGAATGGGACGGTTACCGATGCCGATTGCGACGGAGCCGAAGATGCGGCGCCCGATGCCCCCGATGCCCCCGATGCCCCCGATGCCAAGGATTGCAATGGCCTGAACCATCTGATCGGACCGGAGCGGCGCGATATCTGCTTCAACAGCGTCGACGAGGATTGCGACGGGAGTATCGGCTCCAAGCACTCGTGCTATCAGGCCGACGAGACTGGCTGCTATCTGGGTGAAACAGTCTGCGCCGAGGCGGCAACTGCACCAGCGGAGTGTCAGATCGGGGGCGAGCGGATTCGGGCTCCACAGTCGCTGTGCACCGAGTACGCGGATTGCGCGAGCCGCCGCGAGCCCCGCAACGCGTGGGGCTGCGCGAATTATGCTGCCGGCCAAAGCTCGGAGGCGAGGACCATTGATTGCACTCTCTACTACCAGCCTGGCGGAGTGTTGTGCCAAGGACTCGAGACCGAGCTTCCGGTGCCGGAGGGCGCTACCTCCTGCACTTGGTCGCTGCTCGGAGCTCACAGCTACTACCGAGTCAACCTTACGGCAGCCGGCGACGGTGCGGAGGAGGGCGGAACGCTGGCGAGTTGTGCAGGGTCTCTCGAGGTTCTCGCCAAAACGAGCCTTTTCCCACAATACGACACGGTATTCCTGTCGTTCAGCAGTGACCAGCAAACCGAGCCAGCGCTGGTCAGGCTACGTATTTCACCAGGGTTGACCACGACGTGCACGGAGCCGATGCTGAGATGTACGGCAAGCTAGTACCCGATACCGATACCGATACCGACACCAGGGAGGTGGAAAGGATTGCCGGTCTGCGTTCAGTGCGGTAGCCAAATCGGCGGCGATGGAATGATCTGCGCGGCGTGCGGAGCTCCGTCCGCCGCTGGTCCGAAGTCGCTCGTCGGCACCCTGGTGCTGGGGGTCTACGAGATCAGCGCCGTCCTCGGCAGGGGTGGTATGAGCGTGGTCTACAAGGCGCGCCACCGCATGACCGAGCAGACCGTGGCGCTCAAGATCCTCCCTGCGGAGTTGGCTGCTCACCCGGCGATCCGAGCGCGATTCCTCGACGAAGGCAAGGCACTGGCCAGGCTGGAGCACCCCAGGATCGTTCGTCTGTACCATTTTGGCGAAGAACACGGTCGCTTTGTGCTGGCCATGCAGTATGTCGAGGGCCTGGATCTGGAAAAGAAGATCCTCCGTTCTGGTGGCATTCCTTGGCGTGAGGTTGCCCGAGTCTCGATTGACGTTCTCGACGCTCTGGAGTTCGCCCATTCGCGAAGCATCGTTCACCGCGACATCAAGCCGTCGAACGTATTGGTCAAGCCAGACAACTCGGCGATGGTGATGGATTTCGGCATCGCCAGGATGAGCGAGCGCACCACCAGGCTTACAGGGACAGGGCAGACCATGGGTACGGTCCGCTACATGTCTCCGGAGCAGGTTCGGGGTCTGACGGTTGGTCCGCAGAGCGACCTCTACTCGCTCGGCGTAGCGATGTTCGAGGCGGTCTCGGGCAAGACGCCTTTCGACGGAGCCACCCAGTACGAGATTCTGTCCCAACACCTCACCGCTGCTCCCCCGGCACTGCGCTCTCGGGGCATCGATATTCCCGAAGCGTTGGAGGCGGTGATCATGCG
This sequence comes from Pseudomonadota bacterium, assembly GCA_043801535.1. Lineage (GTDB taxonomy): Bacteria > Myxococcota_A > Polyangia > Haliangiales > SHYZ01 > JAZDLZ01. Next base: position 12,008 of record JAZDLZ010000315.1, on the reverse strand, counting down.
GGCGCTGCGCAAGAGGCCGCACGAACGGTTCGGCGACGCCGCCGAGTTTCGCTCCGCGCTCGAGGCGCTGCTCGAGATCGGCTCGGGCGAGCTGAAGAGCGTCGAGAATCGAGGTGACGGGCTAACCGAGGAGCTTCCGCAGGGACAGCCGCCAATCGCCGTCTCGGGAATCGCCTCTGCGCTCGAGCCCGTTGTCGAGCCACCCAAGCCGGCCAGCGCGCCGTCGCGAAGCAAGGGGCTGGTGCTCGGGATCTCGTCGGCAGTGCTGGCGGCTGCGCTCGGGATTGCTGGCTTTGCCTGGTGGAGGTATTCGCTCGTCGTCGTCGGAGCAGCGAATGGATCATCATCAGAGGAGAAGGAGGCTTCGCCGTGGCCAGAGCCCTTGATAATCCCCGGGCTTTCCTTGACGGTCGACAAGACATTCGCCGGGTCGGAGCAGGTGCGGATCATCTCTGCTCGGTCTCTCGACGCCGGCGAGCTGGCGCATTCCTATGCTACGTTGCGTGACGAGCTCGTCAGGCGAGCCAGTCGCTTTCTTTCCGGCGACGCCGGGATCGAAGTCCAAGTCAGGCCGCTCAACCTCGTTGTCGTCGAAAACGCCGACACCTTGTGCCACCCTGATTTGTGGAACGACGGTAGACCGCCGGCGCAGTGCAAGCTGATGCCGGCGAAGTACGTGCCGGCGAGGTCCACGCTCTACACTCCGAGCACAAAGAAAGAAGTGCTGGCCTACGGCACGGCATTCCACTTGTGCTATTCGTCCTCCGGAATCTGGCAGGGCAACAAGGGAGACTGCAGTCGGTTTGGCAATCGCCTACTGTCGCCTCCGGTCGACGCGGACGTTCCGGCCCAGGTCGATGCCCCGTAGGCGGGGGCGCTGGCTCTGGGCTGATGGCGTTGTGGCTTCCCGTGCTTCTGCTAGAATCCCTGTTGCGTGTTGCCCCGGTCCAAGAAGAAAGTGCGGCTCGCGAGTGTGGTGCTCCTGCTATGGGGAATATGTGCTCCGACTGCCAGCGCTGCGACGTCGGCCAGCGCGACCGACGAAGAGGCTGCAACGGTTGGCAGCAGTGGCGCGAGAACTGCTCAGCCTCTGCCAACTGCGATGTCCATCGCGGTCTTTCGCATCGATCCGCTGGGTATCGACACCGAGAAAGCCTATCGTCTGGAAGCATTGTTCAGACACGAGCTGCAGCTCCTCGCCGGCAGGTCGTTGCCAAGCCCCGCCCAGGTCGAACGTGTCGTGGCCAAGGATCCTTCCTTGCGTGGCTGCACCGGCGAGACGGACTGCCTGGCCGCGATTGGCAAGAAGCTGGGAGTCAAGCTCGTCGTGGCCGGCAATCTTGGCGAGCTCGGCGACAGCTACGTAGTCAATCTCAAGCTGGTGGACACCGAGAAGAGAACGGAGGTGCGCCGGGTTTCGGAGCCTCTGAGTGGCTCACCCGACGAGCTCATCGAGGCTGTGCGAGTGGCTGCCTATCGCCTGGTTGCGCCTGGTCAGATCTACGGATCGGTTGCCATTCTGTCCGATGTGGGCGGAGCACACGTCTTCATCGACGGAGCTCATGCAGGGAAGACGCCTCTGGCCTACCCTATCGGTGGTATCGTGATCGGCACCCACGAGCTGCGACTCAGAGCTCCCGGCCATTCGGAGTTTTCTTCGAAAGTCGAAGTTCGCTTTCAAAAGACCTCCTTGGTTGTCGTTCGCATGATGGCCTCGCCAGAGGCTGTGAACCCTCCTGTTCAGGCAGTGGGAGATGCACGGCCGAAGCCGAAGCCCCGGCCAGCGCCGGTACCCTGGTACTCATCGACGGTCGGTTGGGTGTTGATGGGGGCTGCCGCAATTGGCATTGGCTCAGTGGTCGGGTTGACTCTCACTCCGGATGAGATCGTAAGATGCGACGAGGATCAGACGCGCTGCGGCATACGGTAGGTGTGCTGCTCGCCAGCCTGTTCGTCATTGTGGCAGTGCTGGCGGGCACGATGGTTCCGATGACCGCGATGGCGGCCGACGTGCCGTCCGAGACTGAGACTCCGAGCGAGACTGGGCAGCGCACAGGGCAGGCTGTGAGAATTCTGCTTACTCCGCTGGTCTCTCTTACCGAGCGATCGATGAAGCTCGGTGCCCTGGAGACCCTCGTGCAAAAGGCATTCTCGTCGTTGCCGGGTGCAGAGGTGATTCCGGCGAGCGAGCTCCGTCGGGCAGCGAAGAGGCTCAAGCATCCCGCGCCCGAGATCTGCGAGGGAGACGATTCCTGCCTGGCTGGACTTGCCAAGCCCTTCGGCGCATCGCACGTGCTCGCCGGAGAAGTGAACGCGGTCGGCGATGGCTACGTCGTCTACCTGCGGGCGGTGAATGCGACCACTGCGGTCGAAGCAGCATCAACGACTGCGCTGCTCCTTGGCTCCGAGACGCAGCAGGCTGGCGAGGCTCGAGCTGCCGCGTACCGGCTCTTCGCTCCCCAGAGCTACGTTGGCACGCTCAGATTGACCGTCGACGTCGCTGGTGCAACCGTCTATCTCGACGGCGAGAGGATCGGTGCCTCGCCTCTTTCCCCTTGTCCGGTCTCGGTTGGTACCCATGCTCTTCGGGTAACCCACGAGCGCTACCGCGACTGGATGCATTTCGTCGAGGTAGATTTCGACAAGACGGCCAGCTATCAGATCGATCTGACGAGCTACCCAGTCGTCAGCGAGAGGATGGAGAAGCTCGCCGTCGATCCCCTGCCGATTCCGGTGCCGACTGCCCCACTCCCGTGGTATCGGCGTGGTTGGCTGGTGGCCGGCGCGTGTGTGGTCTTGGCAGCGAGCACAGCGGCGATCGTTGCGCTCGCCACCGAGGCGCACAACCATGACTACGAGGTCCCAGTCGGGCGGCGGTAGGATGGCGTCCCGACCCGTCAGCGGACGAGCGCGTAGATCCTGTTGAGCTTTCCGTTGGCGGCGGCGAACCGGCCGTCGCCGTAGTCGGAGGTCGCTTCGCGGAACAGGGCCAGCGTATCCTCGCGTTGCTGATCGCCGAGCTTGGTCCTCTGCACGATCTTGTTGAGACGGCGTATCTTGGCGGTGATGAAGTCGCCGTCGATCTTGACGCTCTCGACGGTGGCGAGGAGTTGGTCGGCGGCGAATTTCGCCTTGCCGTAGTCGCCCTTCTGCATCGCCGAGGTCGCCTCCTTCTCGAGGCCAGAAGCCGGTGCAGGAAGGTCCGACGCCAGAATGCCCTTGGCACTCATGGCGTTGCGTGCCTTGATGAGCGTTGGCTCGACGTCACCTTTGCCATAACGCGATCCGCTGGGCGCCTGCACGATAGTGGTTATCTGCGGCCCGCACATCTCCTTTTCCCGCTTGGTGAAATCCCGTTCGCGTAGTGCCAGGTCAGCCTCTCTTCGAGCGACAGCCTGCTCTCTCCTGGCAAACTCCCGTTCCCTGATGGCAACCGCCGCTTCTCGGTCGGCCATGTCCTCCTCGCATCCTGATAGCTCGGTCCTTCGCTGGTAGTACTGTTGGGTTATGACGTCTTGCTTGCCTTTGATTTCCGAAAGGCGGGCGGTGATGATGCGGGCGCGCTCGGTGGAGGTGTCGGGTTTCGCTGTTTCGGCGCTACCGGTGGTGGCGGCGTTACCGGTGCCGCCGGTGGCGCCGCCGGCGTTGGCGCTGGAGGGGGCGGCGCTGGATGTGGCGGCAGTGGCAGCGAGAGTCTCCATTTCAGCCTCGAGCTCCTTGCGTTCTCGTTCCAAGGCGCCTAGCTGGGAAAGAAACTCGATTTCTTCCTCCTGGAGCTTTGCCATTGCCCCGGGATCAGGAGCCTTGCCTTCGACTTTGGCTGTCCCGGCAGTCTTCTTGCAAGCTGCGCTGGCCAGCAGAAGGGCGGTCGCGCCAACCAACAGCCGCAGCCAATGGCTGTCTCGTCGATTGCCTCGAAGTGCTCGAATCACGGCCGACTGGTGTTCGCCGTTCCGCCGCATCTGGCCTCCTTTGTCGTCCTCGAAGTATCGCTCATCGCGGAGGTGGTGTGTCGACTTTGTATTGCGGCAGCAGTACCTCGAAGGTACTGCCGGTGCCTGGTTGGCTGTCGACGACGACGGTGCCGCCGCAGGCGGTGACGATCCCGTGCACGAGCGCCAGACCGATGTCGATGCCCCGACCGGCTGGCTTGGTGGTGAAGAATGGCTCGAAAATGCGCGAGACAGTCGGTGCGTCCATGCCGCATCCACTGTCTCGCACACGGAGAACGCAGTATGCTCCAGGTGCTGCCTGCTCGCGATCCAGCTCGAGCACGACGTCGTCGAGCTCGATGGAAATTTTGCCGCCTGCCGCTGGCAGCGCCTGTTCGGCATTGGAGAGCAGGTTGAGGAGCACCCGGTGCATCTGCGCTGGGTCGGCGATGACGCCGAAGGATCGCGATGGCACGCTGACCACGAGCTCGATCTGTGGGGGCAGCGATGCCCGCACGAGCCGAGTCACTTCATTCACAAATGGGCCTAGATCGAGCGGTTGTGGCTTGGTATGCACCTGTCGACTGAAGGTGAGTATCTGTCCGACCATGTCGGCGGCACGGTCACAAGCTGCGCCAAGCTCGTCGAGGTGCGGCGCAGCCGGGCTGGCCGAGCCCACCAATCCCTGGACGACGTCTGCGCAGGAGATGATACGGGTCAAGATGTTGTTGAAGTCGTGGGCAATGCCTCCGGCAAAGGTGCCGATCGCTTCGAGGCGTTGCATGCAGGCGATACGTTCTTCGAGTCGCTGTTTTTCGAGGCGCATCCGGTGGGCTTCGGTACGGTCGAAAATGACCTCCAGACCGCCGACGACCGATCCGTCCGGACCGTGCAGTGGCGAGGCGGTGACAACGTAGAGGCCTTCCGCCAGGCCACCGCCGATCTCGGCCTGCACCACCTCGACCCGGGCCATGGCGGTCGCAACTGGGCAGGGTGAATGGTACCGATCACTACGCCGTGGTCCTGTACTACTACAGTCCGTGCTCGTGCTCGAGAATCCTGCGATTCTGTTCGCGTCAGCATCAGCGTTCCCATGAGCAAGTGTAGAGCGGGTCTGATCGATCCCGAGTGGATTGTCGCTCTCGCTTCCGCTTCCGCCGCCGCTATCGCCGTGGCCACGTCTGATACTGCGAGTGCCTGCGAGACAGAATGCCTCGGCGCAGGGGCGGCCAATCAGCGCGGCGCGCGTTTTCTGACCGCGGAGAGCGCAGGCAGCGGTATTGGCATAGCGGATTCTCAGCTGGCGGTCGAGAAACAACACGGGGACCGGGATGGAATCGAGCCGGGCGACGAATGCCTCGATCAGTCCGTTCAAGCGGCGCACTACTCCGCGGTAGTCGACGGCGATATTGTCTGCGTTGGCGCGTTGCTCGAGGTCTCCGCGCATTACTGCATCGGACAACGCGTCGACTTGTCGTCCGACCGAGCGTACTCGACGGTCGATGAGCAGCGAGAGCAGTCCGGCAATGGCCAGGACGAGCACTGCCGAGCAGCCGCTCAGGAGGACCATCTTGCGGTTGAGCGCCCGATCGATTTGCGCTTCGATTTCAGCTTCGTCGATCTCTGCCACTAACCCCCAGCGGAGACCCGCCAGCTCCAGCGGAGTCCAGGCCGCCAGCACTGGGCGCCCGTCGATTTCGCGCACCACCGCCGAGCCTGTGGAGCCGCCCACCGCACGCTCGGTGGCGCTGGTGCGCACCCGCAGGCCACGGTCGCCGAATGACGCTTGCACGGTGCGCGTCGAGTCGATCGGCGAGCTCGAGCGCAGGCGGAAGTCAGTGCCCACCAGAAAAGTCTCGCCACTGTATCCCATGCCGGAACGTTCGGCCATGGCGGCGTCCACCGTCTGGGGAAGAACCTGGAGCGCCACCACGGCGCCAATGCTGCCATCGATGCGGACTGGCGCGGCTACGAATTGGGCGCTGGCATTCGCCGACGGCTGGTATGGTTGGAGATCAGAGAGAACGTAGCTGCCTTCGGCGGTCGCCCGCCGCCACACTTCGTGCAGCGCATCGGGCTGCCGGTTCGCCGGAGCGGCAAAGTCGCTCTCCTTGGCAACCGAGAAACAGGTCTCGCCGCTCTCGGCATCGAGGAGCAGCAAATCGTGGTAGCCGAGCTCGTCGATGAAACGGGCAAGGTAGGGATAGTGGCGGTCGTGGACTGTGCGATAGGGCAGGGGCGCTTCGAATCGGCGTCCGTCAAGACCGCGTAGGCGGCCAGCAGCAGCGCCTCCAGCATCGCGGTAGACCTGTTCGAGCTCGGCGGCCGCGACCACCAGGTACGGATCGCCGGCCAATAGCTCGACGTCGCGCCGTCTCTCTTCGAAGAATTGCTCGAGCTGGGCGCGCTTGATGTCCCGTACCGACTCGAGTTGGCGGAATGCCCGCGCCTTCAGCTCGCTGCGGCTGGCCGAGTAGCTGACCAAGGCGACAATTGCCACCGGCAGCATGCCGGCAGCGAGAAAGCCCAACAGAAGTAGGAAGCGAGTCGGCACGCGCCGGATCGAGATCGAGGAAGCCGAGGAGGTCGAAGCCGAGGTCGACGTCGACCTCGAGGTCGAGATGATCGGAATGATCGGCGAGACGATCAAGATTTCACGTTGAGCTTGTAGCCGATCCCGCGGATTGTTTCGATGAGCTCGGCGGCGAAGCCGAGCTTGCGCCGCAGGCAGGAGATCTGGAAGTCTACTGTTCGTTCAGTGACTGCCACTCCTTCGCCGCGCACCCGGTCGATAATGCTGGCTCGGCTGAATACTCGGTTCGGGTGGGCTGCAAAGAGGTGCAGCAGGTCGAACTCGGTGCGGGTGAGCGTGATCTTCATGCCGGCCACCCGCACCTCACGTGCTCCGGCGTCGACGCACAGATCCCCGCACACGGTCACCGCCGTCGGCGAAGGCGCAGCATGGAAGAGCGGCTCGGCGCGTTGGCGCCGCAGTAGTGCTCTCAACCTGACCAGTAGCACTCGAGGGTGGAAGGGTTTGGTTACGTAGTCGTCCGCGTAGCAGTCGAAGCCGTGGACGACGTCGTCGACGGCTGTTCGTCCGGTCACCAGCATGACCGGCACTCCGCGCAGCGCCGGCTGCTGGCGCAGCCGCTGGCACACCACGAACCCGCTAATGTCGGGCAAGTTGACGTCGAGCACCACGGCATCTGGCGGATGAGCTCGCGCCAATTCGATCGCCTCTTCGCCGCGTCCGGCGCAGACCACAGAATACCCTTCCCGTTCGAGAATGAACGCAACGCTGGTGCGGAGGTTCACATCGTCTTCGACGAAAAGGATTGAGGCCATGAAAACACCGACCCGCTGGTCGCCTCCCTGTCTGGCCTGGATTATTGGATCTCCCCACGATTCCCTGCAAGTCGTTCTGTCAATGGTGCGTATTCTCTTGGACTTCTAACAGAAAGCTAACAGTCGACTGCTAGGGTGCCGATATCGAACGGCAGCCCAACAGAATGCTCGAACGGACCTGGTACCAGGCGTTTCACGACCTGATGGCTTTCCGGGTGCGAGAGATCCTCTTGGTTTCTTCGTCCTACGATCACTTTTCGTTGGAGGAAGACTGCCGGCTGGTCGGGTACACGTCGATCGAGCATCACGGCGCCAGTGTCACCGTCTCGCCACGCATCACCTGCGTGACCACCGGAGCCCAGGCGCTCGAGGCGCTGGCGGAACGTCGGTTCGAGCTGGTTCTCATCATGCCGCGCATCGCCGACATGGAGCTCTCGGCGTTCGGTCGTCAGGTGCACGCGCACCATCCCAACACCGCAGTGGTGCTGCTGGTGCGCACCGAGGGAGACCTCTCGCTCCTTCCGGGCGGCGTCGACCCGCGAGCTATCGATCGCGTCTTCATGTGGACGGGTGATGCAAGCCTTTTCTTGGCCATCATCAAGTGGGTCGAGGACGTGCGCAATGTCACTGACGACACTGCCATCGCCCGGGTGCGGGTGATCGTTCTTGTCGAGAGCTCGCTCTCCCGCTATTCCAGCTTTCTCAGCCTCCTCTACCAAGAGCTGATGGTGCAGTCGGACGCGCTCGCCGCCGAGGGCGCGAGCAGCCGGCACCGCTTGTTGCGAATGCGCAGCAGGCCCAAGATCCTCCTGGCCACGTCGTGCGAGGAGGCAATTGCCTGCTATCGCCGCTTCCAGCCGTTCGTGGTGGGAGTCATCACCGGGGTGCCACTGGCGCGCGGCCGGCAAGAGGACCGAGGCGAACGGCTACACACTGGCATCGATATCGTTTCGACCATCCGCTCCGACGACGGCGCGCTACCGGTGCTAGTTCTCACCGATGACCCCGCCGACGCCAACGTCGCCCGTGCCACCGCTCTGGGAGTAGACTTGGCCGACCGCAGCTCGCCGTCACTGCGCTCCCAGGTGGAGAGTTTTTTGCGCGAGCGTCTCGGCTTTGGCGAATTCACCTTTCGGATGCCGGACGGTCGCGAGGTCGGCCGAGTTCGCGACCTCTATGAGCTCGAGCGAGTGCTGCGCACGCTTCCCGACGAGTCGCTGCTGCACCACGCCACTCGTCACCACTTCTCGCTGTGGCTGATGGCTCGCAGCGCCTTCGACCTGGCTGAGAGGCTACGTCCACAGAGTGCCCAGTCGTTCGGTAACGCCGATGGACTGCGTCGCTACCTGCTCGGAGAGCTACAGGCCGAGCTGCGGCGTCAGGAGGAAGGTGCAGTCTCGGACTTCGCTGCCGACCAGCCGCGCCGCGGCTTTTCGCGGATCGGTCGCGGATCGATGGGTGCCAAGGCGCGCCACCTGGCGTTCTTTCGCTCTCTCTTGGTACGCGAGAAGCTGCAAGATCGTCTCCCCGGGCTCACCATCCGAATTCCCCGTACCGCGGTGGTCTGCACCGACGAGTACGACCGTTTCGTCGAGCAAAACCGGATCGAGGAGTGCTGGGTCGCTGGCGAGCCGGTGCTGGAGCGCTGCCTCGCCGGGCGTCTCTCCGACGACGCGATGCGCGATCTGCGCCGGTTTGCCGAGACCACCAGTGGCCCGATTTCGGTACGTTCATCGAGTCCGTGGCCGCTCGGAGGAATCTTCGCGTCCTTTGTTCTGCCTCACAACGATCCGGATCCTGCCGTCCGCCTCGACGAGCTCGCTCGCGCGGTGCGCGCCGTCTATGCCTCGGCTTTCTCCGCCGAAGCGCGCGCCTATGCTGCCCGCTTGAACAGCGACGGCCACGTCGACGGCAAGATGGCGGTGCTGCTCCAGCAGGCGGTGGGCCGAGCCCACGGCACTCGTTTCTATCCGGTCATCTCTGGCGTCGCCCTTTCCCACAACTATTGCCCGGGCCCTGGCTCGCGACGCGAGGACGGAGTCGTGCTTCTCGCATTCGGCTTCGGACACACGATCAGCGAGGGACGCGGTGTGCTGCAGTTCTGCCCTCGTTCGGGTATGCCGGCAGGCCAGCTAGTGCGTTGCCCGCAGTTGGGGTTCTATGCCCTCGACTTGACTCGTACCCGGATCGACTTGAACGCCGGTCCGCTCGGCTCGCTGCGTCTCCACGATCTCAACGTAGCCGGCGCCGGCGGCGGCAGCGGCAGCGCCAACGCCAACGCCGACCCCGGTGCCGATGCAGACGGTACCCTTGCCTTGGTCGGTGGCATGACGTTCCAACGGATTCTCGAGGGACGAGAGATTCCCTTGGCCAAGACGTTGGCCGGTCTGCTCGACTTGTGCTCGGATCGCCACGGCTGTCCAGTGGCAATCGAGTTCGCGGTCGATACTGGTGCGGACGGTTGGTTGCCGGGCCTGTACGTGCTACAGGTGAGGACGGAGCCATCGTCGCTACCCGGCGAACAGCCGCCGCCGTATCAGAGAGACGACATCGACGCAATCGACCAGGGCGCGGTGCTCTGCCAGACCGATCGCTTCTTCGGCGCCGGCACTGCCGAGGACGTACGAGACGTGGTGCTGGTCAAGCGCCGTGACCTCGACAGCGTGGCAAGCGGGCGAGCCGCCTCGGAGATTGCCGCCTTGGCCGGATGCCTCAGTGCTGGCCACGATCCCTTCGTCCTGGTCGGGCCAGGACGGTGGGGTACCGAAGACCCCCGCCTGGGGATCCCCGTCAAGTGGCAGCAGGTGGCCGGCGCCAGCGCCATTGTCGAGACCTGCTTTGCCGACCGCTCGGTCGAGCCTTCGCAGGCTTCCCACTTCTTCCAGAACGTTGCCGCCCTTCGCGTGGGCTATTTTTGGGTACGCGACACGGCTACCGCCGATTCGGGCGGGCCGTGCTTCCTCGATGCGGGTTGGCTGCACGCCCAGCCCGCCGTGCACGAGGGCGAGCATGTTTCCCACGTCCGCTTGGATCGTCCTCTCAGGATCCATCTCGATGGTCGTCGCGGCAGGGCGACCATCCTCAAGCCCATCGGGAGGAGTCCGTCGTGAAGCTCGAGACAGTAGAGAACATAGTCAACCGCTACAAGGACCAGAAGGGTTCGATCATCGCCATTCTCGAAGACATCCAGTCGACCTTCAGCTACCTGCCTGCCGACGCGCTCAAGGCCGTCGCCCGGATGACCGGGCAATCGCTGGTCGACATCTACGGAGTGGCGACGTTCTACAAGTCTTTCAGCTTGAAGCCGCGGGGGCGGCACGTGTGCTCGGTCTGCGTTGGCACCGCCTGTCACGTGCGCGGCTCCCAGGGAGTGGCCGACGAGCTCGAGGCCAAGCTCGGGATAAAGGCTGGTGAGACTACCGCGGATCGCGAGTATTCTCTCGAGAAGGTCGCTTGCCTGGGTGCTTGCGCACTCGGGCCGATCACCGTCGTGGACCACCACTATTTCTCCAAAGTGCAACCGCGCGACGCCGCCAAGATCCTTGCCCGGACCCGCGAGGGTCTGGACAGAGTCGAGGTGAAGACCGACCAGCGGATCTTCCCCGTCGACGTGAGCTGCGCTCGCTGCAACCACAGCCTGATGGATGCGAGGCGCCAGGTGGACGGCTACCCGTCCATCTACGTGGTCGCCGCGTTCGAGCGCGTCCATACCTGGGTGCGGCTGTCCTGCCTCTATGGCAGCTATACCGTCGAGTCAGAGCACGACATTCCCCAGGATACCGTCGTTCAGTTTTTCTGCCCGCACTGCCACGCCGAGCTCTCGAGCGCCAGCACCTGCACCGACTGCGGTGCACCGGTGGTGCCGATGATTGTCCGGCAGGGCGGCATCGTCCAGATCTGCTCGCGGCGCGGCTGCCGCGGGCACCTGCTCGATCTCGACGGGGTCAACCTCTAGCGAGAGGGCGCTTCAATGAAGAGAATCCAATCTATCGACGAGTTCAAGGATCTGCAGGGTAGGCTGGTCGAGCGCGGTGAGCTGCGGCTCCCCACCATCGTCATCCCGGCCGGCACCTGCGGACAGGCGAGCGGGGCGAATGACCTCATCCGTATCGCCAAGCGCGAGATCCTCAAGAAATACCTCACCGACGGGATCCGCCTCCGCATCACCGGTTGCCACGGTTTCTGCGAGATGGAGCCTTCCATCCTGGTGCAGCCGGACGGCGTCTTCTACCCGAAGGTCAAGATGGAGGACGTTCCTCGCATCATCCAGGCCGTGATCGACCGGGAGATCCTCGAAGACCTGCTGTTGGTCGATCCGGCGAGCGGCAAGAGGATCGCCCAGCAGAAGGACATTCCGTTCTTCGCTCGGCAGACCCGTAGCCTGCTCGCGCGCAACGAGCGCATCGACCCGATCCGCATCTACCACTACATCGAGGACGGCGGCTACGGCGCGCTGGCGCGGGTCCTCTCCGTCGGCAGACCCGAATGGGTGGTGGGCGAAGTGGTGGCTTCGGGTTTGCGCGGTCGCGGCGGTGCCGGCTTCCCCACTGGCAAGAAGTGGGAGCTCCTGGCTGCCCAGCCGTCTCTCGGCGGCAAGGTGCTAGTGTGCAATGCCGACGAGGGCGACCCGGGCGCCTACATGGATCGCTCGGTGCTCGAGGGCAATCCTCATTCGATTATCGAGGGAATGCTCATCGGAGCCTATGGCACCGGTGCAAGCGAGGGCAT
>JAZDLZ010000301.1:0-4660 GCA_043801535.1 Pseudomonadota bacterium | reverse complement strand
CGCTGGTTTGCCGTTCGGTTTCTCGCCTTCGACCTCGCCTCCGACCTCGACCTCGACTTCGATCTCCTCTCCGCCATCACCTCCACCTCCCTCTCCCTCTCCTTCTCCTTCTCCGTACTTCTTCATCCAGTCGAGCTTGGTGCTCTCGTCGACCTGCATCAGGAAGCTCTCGATGCTTCCCAGATTTGCCTGCCGGAGCGATTGCTCTTGAGCTGCCAGCTCCTCGGCAAACAGATCGCGCATCAGCCTCTTGAGCGCTCGGCTGGACATGTCCCAAGCCACCTTCCGCCCCAGTACCTCCAACTCCTCGGCGAAGTCCTCACAGCTCTGGAATCGTTCGTCTCTGTTCTTGGCGAGGGCCTTGGCCAGAATGCGATCGAGCTCCTCGGGAGCATCGCTTCGGTAGTAGCTAGCGGGCGGAGCCTCGAATTCGACGACTGCGCGCATGGTTTGGTAGTCGGCAGCTCGTTTGAAAAGACGTCGCCACGCGCACAGCTCCCAGAGGAGGATACCAGTGGCAAAAACATCCGACCTGGCATCGATCCTCAATCCCCGGCACTGCTCGGGGGACATGTAGCCACACTTGCCCTTCATTACCCCGGCCTGGGTTTCGCTTGCCACGACGGTCGCTTTGGCGATGCCAAAGTCGACGATCTTCACCTCTCCCTGGTAGGTGACCAGAACATTCTGGGGACTGACGTCGCGATGAACGATCCCGAGCGGCTTTCCTTCCGAATCGTTGGCTTGGTGGGCATAGCTCAAACCGCTGCACACATCGCAGGCAATCCGGGCGACGACACCCAGCGGCAGCGGCCCGACACCGGCAAACTGGGATCGTCTGGCAAGCTGGCTCACATCCTGGCCGTGTACGAACTCCATGGCGATGAAATACGAATCCGCAAATCGGCCCAGATCGTAAATTTGGGCAATATTCGAATGATGAAGCCGAGCAGCAATGCGAGCCTCGTTGATCAGCATGCGCACGAACTCGGGCTGGTCGGTGAGATGAGGGAGGATCCGTTTGATCACCACCAGTTTTTCGAATCCGGCGTCACCTGCCTGTTTGGCGAGATACACCTCGGCCATGCCGCCCTCGGCGATGCGACGCAGTAGCTGGTATTTCCCGAACGGCGTAGGCATGACAGAGCTCGCTGGGATGCTACCATGGTGCTCATGCCATTCGACCTCAATCTTGGGGATGAACAGATCGCCCTGATCGATACCGCCCGCGAGCTGACCCGCCGAGAAATAATCCCGCGAGCTGCAGAGCTCGACGAGCAGAGCGTGTTCCCTCGCGAAATCGTCAAACACGCCTGGGAGCTGGGGCTTTGCGGATGCGAAGTGCCAGAGGAATACGGAGGCTCGGGGCTCTCCTGCCTGAGCCATTGCCTGGTGCTCGAAGAGATAGCATATGGTTGTGCGGGGATGAGCAGCATCCTTGCCGCCCACATGCTCGGCGCCATGCCCCTACTCATCGCCGGCAACGACGAACAACGCGGGCACTACCTCGGCTCTCTAGCCAAAGCACCGATTCTGGCCGCGTTTGCGTGCTCGGAGCCCGATGCTGGCTCGGACGTGGGAGCGATCTCCTGCAAGGCCAGCCGCCACGGCGACGAGTATGTCATCGATGGACACAAGCGTTGGATCACCAACGGCGGCCTCGCCTCTTTCTACACCGTGCTCGCAACTCTCGACCGATCCCTTCGTCACAAGGGAATCACCTGCTTCGTAGTGCCTGCCGATACTCCCGGCATTCGCATCGGTCGCAAAGAGGCGAAGATGGGGCAACGCTGCTCGGCGACAACCGACGTGGTGTTCGAGGAATGCAAGGTGCCGCGCGGCGCGGTGCTGGGGAGCGAAGGCCAGGGATTCGAGATCGCCATGCGCACCTTCGATCGTTCCCGGCCGTGGATTGCCGCGGCCGCGGCCGGCCTGATTCGCCGTGCTCTCGACGAGTCGCGGAGCTATGCACTGCAACGCAAGGCATTCGGCAGCGTCATCGCACAGCACCAGGCGATCCAGTTCATGCTCGCCGAAATGGCAATTTCCTACGAAACCACCAGGCTCCTGTGCCACAAGGCTGCATGGATGATTGACGGCGGCAAGCCGGACTCGATCGTCTCGTCGTACGCCAAGGCGTACGGCGCCGACGCAGCGATGCGAGCGACCACCGATGCCGTGCAGATTCTCGGAGGGTACGGCTACACCAAGGAGTACCCCGTCGAAAAATTGATGCGCGACGCCAAGCTCTTGCAGATCTACGAGGGAACCTCGCAGATCCAGCGCATCGTCATTGCACGCCGGCTGCTGTCGGCCAGCTAGCCATGTCTAGTTTAGTTTAGTTTAGTTTAGTTGCCCAAGTCGACCGCCATCTGGGCTGGAACAGACACGGTGATTTCCCGTTTGTTTCCCTTGATGATCGCAAAAATCGTATAGGTCCGCTCCTCTGGCACGATCACCACTCGGGGACCTTTGCCGGCCATTTTGCCGTCGATAAAGACCGGAACCCCAGCTGGTGCCGAAACTACCAGACAGCTCTCGCAGCTATTGGCGAGAGTCTGGAGGTTGTCAACCGCAACCTCGGCCCGAATCGCAAAGTTGATCGAATTGCTTTCCTTGATGCCCGACGTCACGATGCCGAGCACGCGACCATCGCGTCCGAAGACCGGACCGCCGGAGGTTCCTGGATTGAGGGGAATTTGGGTTTGGAAGACCGGCTTGGTGCTCCCCATTGGATAGATATTGGACACCATGCCGGTGGTGAATGCCCACACGCCTCCCATTCCGTGGCCAATCGCCGCCGCCCACATTCCGACCCGCAGCTCTCCTCCTCCCAAACGAAGAGGAACCGTGCCTTCCAACTCGAGTTTCACCAGGGCGAGGTCGATATCGCTGGCAGCCTTCTCCACCACGACGCCGCGCAGCTTGCGACCGTCCAGCAATACGACGTCAACCTCCTTGCTTTTGCCAACCACGTGGGCATTGGTCAAGACGAGCCCGTTCCGAGACACAAAAAAACCCGAGCCCATTCCCCCGCCCGTAGTAATCACCACCACCGACGGCGCGATTCGCTCGAACAGCGCCTGCTGCTCCCGCTCCGTCTCGGCCAACGTATCGGCGCGGCTCACCGCCGGAGCAGCCATCATCGCGAAAAGCAGTGCCCCAAACGCCAGCATCGTGACCGGCTGAGAAGCCGGCAGGACCGTCCACCTTGGGCGGCAACGGCGAATCGAAAAGAGGCGATGGCTACGACAGCAAGACATGCCGCCTTATATCACGGAGCCTCGCGCTGTCCAGGGGAGGGGACTTAGAAGACACCGCTGATCACCAATCCACCTCCGCCAGGCAAGACGATGACCTCGGCCGACAAACGAACGCCAGTGCCATCGCCCAACCCGCCACTACTACTACTGCCACTATCGCTGCCGCCATCGCTGCTGTTGGTGCCGCTGCCGCTGCCAACAGCGGTACTCCCTGGAGCACTGGCCGTGCTCGCGGCTCCCTTCTTGCCTGCGCGCCCCGCAACCGCGTCCTCGGCAGGCAATCCCAGTCTCTCGCGAAGCATGCGATTGTGTTTCTGGGCGAGGAGGCGTCTCTCGCTGGCAGATACGGGATTGGGATCCGTTGCTGCCGCGCTCAGACCTGCCAGCGCGCCAATCACCAGACCCGTGCCTCCCAGCACCTGCAGCTCGTCTCTCCTGGCTTCGCACTGCTTGGAGGATTCGTAGTACCAGCCGTCGTCGCACTGCTGCGCCAACGCCAAAAGGAAGAAGACACCCCCCCACGCGGCACCGATCACCGCGCCGACGCCGAGCAGTCTCCTGGTAGTCTGCTGACTCCGGTATATCGCTGCCAGATCAGAACGACCAATGGCCTCGTAAAAAGCGATACCAGGCAGCGGAGCACGCTGCTTCCCGCGGTATGGTACGTCCGCCTGCCCGACTCCGTTCACCTCTTGCTCACCGAAACCAACGTACCCGTGCTCGTAGTGCGCTTTTGCCGTGGCGCCGTCCGGAGGCTTGAATCCTGGTCGTCTGGCTTTCAGCACAGCCGAAACCGCATCCAGCGTGCTCGCCGGTACTCCCGTGCCGGCGCCGGTTGCGGGAGTAGACGCCACTGCGCCGCCTTCTGCCACAGCCAGCGCAGTGACTGCCTCGCCAGCCTTGGCATAGAAGGTCACCACCGCCTGCGTCGCCTGTCCTGGTTGGCCAGGGAAGACCCGCACCACTGCCACGTGCGTTATCGGCAGGTAGCTGCACCTGGCAACGATGGCTGCATCGTCGAGGCTCTCCATGGAGCCAAGACCAGCATCGTCCATCACCAGCTTGGGCCGCCCGCTGGCGCGCAGTGCCTGTTCCAGAGCCGATGCCGCAGCCTCGACCGACAACGATACTGGGCCAGCAGCGACAACGACCAATGCCAGATCACTCGACTCGCCAACTGGTATCCCGCTGGCCACGGTCTTGGGATCGAACGACTTGCTCCAATCGTCCTTTTCGTTCTCGGCGGCAGTGGCAGCGACGGAGCCGTGCACCAACGTCACGACAAGAACGGCGGCCGCGAGGATTCTGCTGGGCCGGCACGAAAAGCGAGCAGAGTGAACGAATAGGCAACGCATGCCGCCTTATATTGCGGGGCCTCCTTTCTGTCCAGAGGGCAA
>JAZDLZ010000290.1:0-3717 GCA_043801535.1 Pseudomonadota bacterium | reverse complement strand
TGGCGACGAACCGTTGGGGGGAGACCAATCGCCGCCTCTCGGGACGAAAAACGATCTGCAGACAGCAGCAGCAGCAGCAGCAGCAAACCCTCCCAAGGTCGTGTTTTCGCAACCAGCCGTGGCAGCAGGACAAGCTCCACCAACCAGGATCCCAGCAGCGGATCTGACCGATGCCGCGGCCGGCACTGCCGGCATTTATCGACCAGCAGCAGCCCCGGCTCGTGGCACTCCTTCCGGAGTACCAATACCGACCATCCGTTCGTTCGGCGCTCGTGACATCACCGGACGGCTGCCCATTGCCCGTGCCCTCGATCAAGTCGAAACCGGTCCTGAGCCGCTGACGTCAAAAGCAACCGAGGAAGTCCTCGCTCGCCTGAACGAGGCTCTTCCCGAGATCGCTCACCGGTTCCCAGGACGTCTCTGGGTCGACCGATTCCATTGCGGCGGACGTACGATTCGTGCTTCCCAGCATGGACCGCTGCTAGCCCTTATCGTTCGCATTGGCCAAAGCGCCGCCCCTTTGCTAGCCGAGCTGATGGGATCGTCGGATCGTGAGATTCGCTACTATTCCACTCTCGCAGCAGGCGAAATCCGCGCTACCTCGGCAATCCCAGGACTGGTGGCCAGACTCTTCGACCCAGACTACGGAGTTCACCTGGCAGCGCTCGATTCACTCCTGGCTTTTCCGCCCAGCGAAGTGGTGCCATCCCTGCAACCTGCTCGACGCATGCTGCAGGCTGGCGACACTGCTGCGCGGGCCGCGGCCCATGCCCTTGCCCAACTCCGCGATGTCCAGGCGATTCCTGCCCTGATCGAAACACTCGAACGAGCCCGCCCGGTCGCCGAGGAAGCGCACCGGGCGCTCGTCGAGCTGTCTAAACAGGATTTCGGAACCAAGATCAAAAAATGGCGTTCTTGGTGGGAGAAGAACCAAGCCCGACCTCGCATTGCCTGGCTTATCGATGGTCTAGCGAGCGCCTCGGAGCCAATACGATCGTCCGCCAGCGAGGAGCTCAGGCGTCTGACAGGTGAGTATTTCGGATACCACGCTGACCTGCCCAAACGCGAACGCGAAGAATCACGCCTTCGCTGGCTGAAATGGTGGGAACAGACCGGCCGCCATCGTTTCACCCGCTAAGCGCCCGGGAACGCCCAGGAACACATTGATCGGCCGCGGCGCGAGTCGCGTTTGGTTGTTTGCGCGTTTGCTCGCGCACCCAACGCGATTCACACTTAGTAGAGCCGCCGGCCACGAACCGGCCCACGAATGCGCCCGTCCAACACCATCTCGCTCGGCATTCTGGTTGTCGCGAACAGCGACGGAAAGGAACCTGCATCTCTTCTCCGCCTCCTGCCCAGTCTGCTCGAGGATGATCTGCGACGAGAAGGTCTCGATCCGTATTGGCAGTTGGTAGGCACCAGCGAGGAGATGGTATCGGCGCTTGATGAAAGGGAATGGGACGTCGTTCTCGCCAAGCACGACGGCAGGGCTCTTGACACCCGTACCGCCATCCACCTGATCCGGCAGCATGGCCTAGCTGTTCCGCTCATAGTGATCAATGACAATGGCAACGACAACGACAACGAGCCAACCGTTCTAGCCGCCATCGCTGAGGGCGCGGCCGACTGTGTACCCGCCGGATGCCTGGTACGACTTGGCGTTCTGCTCAGGCGAGAAGCAGAAAGAGCCGCGCTTCGTCGAGAGAACACCAGACTGTCATGCGAGACCGAGGAGACGCTACGGGCTCGCGATAGCTTCATCTCCGTTGCCTCCCACGAGCTAAAGACTCCCCTCACGCCACTTCAACTCCATCTCGACAGTCTGTTGCAGATTGCCCGCAAGGAGCTCAGTGGCAAGCTAGCCGAGCGAATCTCCTCGAGGCTCGAAGCAGCCCGGCGACAGGTTGGTCGCCTCGACCGATTGATGGATATCCTGCTCAGCATTTCCCGAATCGCTGGCAATCGTTTCGAGCTCTCTGCCGAGTCATTCGACCTGGCAGCGCTCGCCTGGAGCGTTGCACGCCGCCTCCTGCCTTCATTGCGACGTACCGGCAGCGAGCTGGTCTTCCAGGCCGATGCCCCGGTCGTTGGTCTATGGGATAGGGAATGGATCGAAGACATGATCGAGAATCTATTGACCAACGCGGGCAAGTTCGGCGCCGGCAAGCCAATCGAGCTATCAGTCGTCCAAGTCGACAGAACCGCCAGGCTTTGCGTGCGCGACCATGGCATCGGTGTCCGGGTCGTCGATCAACCCCGGGTCTTCGAGTGCTTCGAACGTGCCGCATCGGAATGCCACTATGCCGGGCTTGGGCTCGGTCTCTGGATAACGCGCCAGATTGTCGAGGCTCATGGTGGAACGATTCGTATCAGCAGCCGTCCTGGAGAAGGCGCAAAGCTCGTTGTCGAAATCCCGCTGGCCGAGACCAAACAGGCTAGGTGACAAGCGACAGCTCATTGACCGACCTCGGCATTGCATCGAGGTGTCTTCTGGCCGTCGCGATTTCGGCAGGCCCAGTGCCGCAGCATCCTCCGACTGCGCGCGCTCCAGCGGCCAATAGCGCCATGACGCCGCGAGCGAAAGCCTCCGGTCCAACAGATGATTCAGTCGCCGGCGGTGGAATAGGCTTGGCGAATATCGGCTTGCTGGTTCGCCTCCGAACGAGACTCAAGAGGTCCAGCATCGATGCTGGCTCGAGCGAGCAGCACACTCCAATCGCATCGGCGTTCTCCTCGAGAAAGACCGCCAGCATGACCTCTGGTGAAAAGCCAAGCGGCGTTGCGTAGCCACTGCCGCCGCCACTGATCCGGCGGCACGTCATTGAAGCGATCACTTGAATTCCGGGGGCGCCATTGCGTGCTCCCCTGAGTGCTGCTCTCGCCTCCTTGGGGTGATACATCGTCTCGAGATGGAGAAGATCGACCCCGCTACCGGCCAGCACCTTCGCTTGCTCGGCATAGCAGTGCTCGAGCAACTCCAAATCGGCATTGCCCTGCGGGGGCGGAATCGCACCGGTTGGACCAATGCTTCCGATAACCAACTTGCCCGGCGGGCACGCCTCGCGAGCAAGCGAGACCGCAGCCTTGTTCAGCGCCACGACTTGGCTCGAACGCTGATAGGCGGCCAGACGGAGGCGGGTTCCCCCGAACGTGTTGGTTTGCACGGCGTCAGCCCCAGCCTCGATGTATTCAGCGTGAATCCGTCGAACTTCGGCAGGACGCTCGATATTCCAAGACTCGGGACAGTCGACGGCCGTTCGTAGCCCAGCGGCGATGAGCCGCGTGCCAACCGCTCCATCGAGCAGAGTCCTTGCTGGTAGCCGACCAATGGCATCCGTGTTCATGCGCCTACAACGGTAGCACGGCTTGGCCGGACCTCGAACAAAGCCAAGTGCTCTAGTCCCCCAAAACGGTGACAGTGACCACGAGCGCAGCGCGGCTCCGCCGCGCGGAGCGAGTCGCGGCGCCGCACCAGTTCGGTGGTCGCCCGGGAGGTGACGTGCCGCGGTTCCCCTCCTCGGAGAGGAGGGGCGGAGGGGTGGTCTTGAGGCGCGCTAGCGCCGGATCAGAGTCTAGTCCTGGGTGTGAACAAAAGCCGTTGGTTGTGCTGTTCCCTGTGCCTAGTCCCTAGTTCCTTGTTCCATTCCTCTTTCGAGGTGCTATTCTCGCCGCAGCAATCGGCGGCGCGACGGTGACATGGCACTCCAATGAATGGCC
>JAZDLZ010000289.1:0-6770 GCA_043801535.1 Pseudomonadota bacterium | reverse complement strand
GGCCATTCATTGGAGTGCCATGTCACCGTCGCGCCGCCGATTGCTGCGGCGAGAATAGCACCTCGAAAGAGGAATGGAACAAGGAACTAGGGACTAGGCACAGGGAACAGCACAACCAACGGCTTTTGTTCACACCCCCATCTGGGTTTCCGCAACTTCAGCAGTGTCAGCCAGTTACCTGTTACCGGCCTACAGCGATATCAGGGAGGGCGCATACTCTCGGTATGAAGCGGGGGGCGGCGAGGGCTCGCAGCCGCCCTACTACCGACGAGCGACGCAGCCAGCCGGGATGGATCGGCGGCGAGACTATTCAAGTTATTTTGCGACGGCGACTAAGGAGCATAAGACTAGCAACTTTCCCGCTGTCGTGCCGATACCTCCTTTGTAGCGAGGAGGTTTCCAATGTCCGGCATCACTTCGGTTACGGTTGGTTCCAATCCCCAAGTCTGTGACTACGACCTCGAAACGCCCATCCCGACAAGCGAGCCCATGTGCGTGGACACCGGGCAGGATGGCGGCGAACGCTCGTATTCCCCGGCCGCGGCCACGGCCACGGCCAAGGCCACGGCCACGGACAGCTTCGCTCCCGCCGCCTACTGCGACGCAAGCCTGGCCGACGGCCTATCGGTAGGCGCTGCAGCTCTCAAGGGACACGACTCGCGCTCGGGAATCGAGGCCGAGCTTCTCGGAGGCTCGCTCACTCTGGGCCCCGAGCTCGAGGGGCACGCGCAGATGGCCTTTCTGCGCGCCACCAGTCACGACGGGAGCGCTGCCGCCCAGCTCGAAGTAATGGGCGCCAAGGCTTCGCTCGGCCAGGAAAATGTCGACGGCAGCACTGGCCTACACGCTGGCGCCCAGGTTACTGCGATTGCCGTTGAAACGACCGTTCAGAGCAGCGGCTGGAGCGCCACCGCCGGCCTGTCGCTTGGCGTTGGCGCTGAAGGAAGCGTCGGAGTACGCGACGCCGATCGAGATGGCCAGTCCGAGCTCTGTATGCGGGCATCGTTGCTCTTCTTTGCTCTCGGCGCCTGCTTGGAGAACCCCCTTCCATGAACCACCAAACCATTGCTCATTCCGAGGACACGACCATGATCCGGACACCTCTCTACGCCGCCGGCATCCACTATGCCGTCCGCCTCCTGACTGCCATCCTGGTTGCAGCAGCCGGAGCAGCTGCTCTTCGATTGGCCATCGAGGCAATCAGCAGCGCCAACTGGAGCGCCCTTTTGCCACTTCCTATCATCGGTACAGTCTGCTGTCTTGCCTGCCGCGCTGTCTTCGCCACCAAGCCAGTCCATGGCAACCGAGCTGGCCTTGCCATTCACATCAATGGATGTTGGCGGCTCGTTCCATGGTCAAAGACGAGAATCGTGGGCATGCCCTGGTGGGCATTCAATCCCGTATTCCGCGTTGCCTCGCTCCACATCGAAGGCGAGCTCCGTCCGCTTCATTTTTTTGTGAACAGACCATGCCTGCGGAAGCTGGCCAGTCTCCGGCTACCTTGCCAGCCGCCGCCCCCCCAGCACGGGCCGAGCTAGACCCTGGGTATTGCGCGGCTCACGCCGCAACTAGGAACAGAGGACTGGGGGCCGAGGGCTTGGTACGAGGCCCTCCCCAAAACGGCGATAGTGACCACGAGCGCAGCGCGGCTTCGCCGCGCGGAAGGGAGGGCCCCGTTGAGCTTTGCTCGACGGGGGGGGCGGCGAGGGCTCGCAGCTGCCCCTAGATCGAGGGGCGGAGGGGTGGTCTTAAGGCGCGCTAGCGCCGGATCAGAGGCCCTGGCCGGCCCCGTCCTGTCAAAATGCAGCAACTGATCGGATTTCGCTTGCGGCAAGTCGGCACGGCGGCGATAATGGACCCAGAGTCCATTCAATCCTTCCATGCAGTCAAGGAGGCTATGCAATGCGATGCTCGGAGCTCACTAGGTGTTTCGTAGCCCTTGCGGCGACCCCTGATCCGGCGCTAGCGCGCCTCAAGACCACCCCTCCGCCCCTCCTCTCCGAGGAGGGGAACCGCGGCGCGTCATCTCCCGGGCGACCACCAAATTGGTGCGGCGCCGCGACTCGCTCCGCGCGGCGAAGCCGCGCTGCGCTCGTGGTCACTATCGCCGTTTTAGGGGCGACTGAGGCTCTTGCTTGCTCTCCGTCGCCCCGCCTGGCAAATGGCCGGCTCGAAGGGGTGGTGTGGATGTCGGGTCCCCTGACCGGCGCCAAAGTGGTCGCTTTCGCGGCGGACGACGAAGGCGCGCCAATCGGTGAGTCACTCGGAACCAGCGCCCCGAGCGGTGACGACGGCTCCTTCGGTCTGTGGCTCGGACCTGGCCACGGCACAATCGTGCTGCGGGTGGAAGGCGGCGAAGCAACCTACCAGGATGCCGCCACCTCGAGCCGGGCGACCCTCGATCCAGGATTCTCGCTCAGTGCGGTCGAGCTCGACTATTCGCCCGACGAACGTCGTGTCGGGACAGTAATCTCCCCACTGACAACGATGGCGGTTTCCCTGGCTACTGCTCGCCTGGCTCGCCGCGACAAGGAGATGGCCTTTGCCGACACCGCCAAACGAGCCTACGAGCTCGTCGGGGCTCATTTTGGCGACGTTCCCATCGGCAACGTCGTGCCAGTCGATCCAACCAGTGCGACCGCAGCCGAGCCCGCCCCTGTTACCGCCGCCGTCCGCCACGGGCTGGTGCTGGCTGCCCTGTCGCAGCTCGCCAGCGCGATCGCGACCGCTTCGCAGGTGAGCGACGACGCCATCGGAGCTGCTGCACTGGTCGATCGCCTGGTGAGCGATCTCCAGTCGCAAGAGGCGCTCTTCGACGGACAAGGTCCCGACGGGCCGCTCTCCCTCGGGCAGTGCGAGCTGCCTGCTACTTGCTCATCGTCGAGCTGCGATACGCTCTGCTCTCTCGACAGCAACACCGTTCGTAGTGACCTTGGCGCAGCCTTCACCGTGTTTCTCGGATCGTCCCGCAACGCTACTGGCTTGGCCTACCCCGATCTCGCGGTTGTCATCGAAGACCTCCGCGCCAACCAGGATCCCGAGCTGTTCCCGCCCGACGCTCCTGGCAAGATCGACCTCGACCCACCAGAGCTTCGATTCGTCCTGCCCAAGGACGGCGAAGCTGTCGCCGGCGAGATAGCGATCGAGGTCATTGCCACCGATGCCACCAGAGTCGATCGGCTGGAAGTGACAGCCGCTGGAACGCCGGTACAAGACAGCGATCCAGCAGCCGAGCGCGTCCTGGCATCGCTCGACACCACCCAACTCCGCGAAGGTCCCATCGTCGTCGCTGCCGATGCGGAGGACTCGGCTCACAACCTGGCACACGCCGAGGTGCGCGTCCAGGTGAACAACTTGATCGCTGGCCGGATCAGCGGCTGGTGCATCAAAGGTCCGCTCGAGCACGCCAAGGCTCGGGCATTCTCGTGGATGCAGGGCACCAGAGAGACTCTCCTCGGCACGGATCCCGACGGCACCGACAGTCTCGGCGGCTTCTCGATAGAGCTCGAGGGATACACCGGTCCAGTGCTGGTCGAGTGCGGAGGCGATAGCGCGTCGTATCTCGAGGAAGCCTTCGACGCGGCAGTAACGCTGAGCTCGACCGACTGGCTGCGAACCGTGCTGTCCGACTATGCCGACGGCGAGCAGCGCAACGCTGTCGTCGTTACCCCCTACACGTCGATTGCCGTCGCCTATCTCGAGCACCTGCTCGACAAGCTGCCTGCCGGCGTCACTCTTGCCGACCTCTCGGACCGCCACCGGCAAGCCTACCAGGCAGTCTCGAGCTTGCTCTGGGTGTCCGACGTGGGCAGCGTCGTGCCCAACCTCCTCGACCGATCCTTGTCGAGCATCACCAACGAGCAGAGTCGCTATGCCCTCGAGCTTGCCGGGCTCTCCGAGCTGGCGCTGCTATTTGCCGCGCGCAACGGCACCGTCCGGGCAGGCTCGGCAGTCAACGCCTTGAGTCTCTGGAACGCGCTCGAGACCGACGTCGCCGACGGCTGTCTGGATGGACGTGCTGGCGAAACCAACCCTACTGGCATCGCCGTGGTTGGTGTCCCGCTGACCAGCCAGACCCTTCGAGTCGAGCTGGCCACGGCGATCGCTGCCTTTCTCGCCGGCCCCAGAAATCCAACGGCGATCACCAGCCATCGCGATGCCATCGATCTCCTCGAGCACCTGAGCAGCTCCAAGCTCCCGTCTCTCTCGGGCGATCCAGAGCTCTGCGAGCCAGGAGAGCTGTTCCCCGACGACGGTGTCCCATTCGATCGGGAAGCGCCGGAAATCGTCGTCGAGCCTCCGACACCGGCCGAGGGAAGCATCGTGCGAGGCGTTGTCCAGCTCAAGGCGCACGTCGTCGACGACTCCCCGGCGACCATCGTACTGGCAGAGGCGTCGCTTGCCGTGCCCGACGACGACGACGCATCGCCGCAACGGGTGAGCGTGTCACTCGACACCACCACTGCCATCGACGACGGTCCGCTCTCCTTTCGCCTCGAAGCCGAAGACACCGCCGGCAACGACTCGTCGAGGACGCTCGTGATCACCGCCGACAACACCGCGCCAGCGATTGTCGTCGAGGGTGTTGTCGACGAGGGGCACTATGCTGGGCCGGTCATTCCCAGGGCTGCGGTGACCGACCGGCACCCGAAGATCGTCGCAGTGTCGCTCGACGACGAACCGTTCGTTTCGGGAACGAAGGTCGAGCTGCCTGGCCGCCATCGTCTTTCTGCATTCGGAGAAGACCTGGCCGGCAACACGAGCACGCTGACAGTCGTCTTCACGATCGACGGTGAAGGTCCGACCATCCTCTGGGACGAAGCCACTCCTCCCGGCGATGCCGTGGTCTCCGACACCCTGGTTGCCAGCGCGATTGCCAGCGATCCCAACGGAATCGCCGAATTCACCATCGAGCAGCCGGCGACGGCGTTCGACGGCGCCTCTGCCCCGGACGTCATCCTCTATCGCGAGACGTTCGCCGAGGGAATCGAGAGTCCCCGTGCCCTGTTGCTCAGGGCAGTGGACTCCTTTGGCAATCGTGCCGTCTCTTCGCGGGCATGGCGGATCGACACCATGAGCCCTCGCATTGCCATCGCGGGAGTCAGCGACGGAGCGTTCTACCGGACGCCGGTGTCGCCGACGTTTTCGGTCGAGGACGCCAACCTCGCCTCCCTGGCGGCGACGCTCGACAGCAACGAGCTCGTCAACGGAGTCGTCGTCGAGCTCGAGGGAAGCCACGTCTTGGAAATAACAGCGCTCGACCAGGTCGGACACCGGTCGACTGCTTCGCTGGCGTTCACTATCGACTACCACCCTCCCGAGATCACCTGGACCTCGCCTCCGGACGGCAGCTACTGGCACAGCGACTTCTTGCTGGAGGCCGCCGCAACCGACGAAAACCTCGAGCAAACGACCGGAGCTCTGCGCGTCGTGTCCCCTGCCTTCCTCGCGGGTCTCGACGGTGATGCCGCACCGGAACGGCTGGCCACGACCTTCCGGATCGCCGAAATGGCGGATGGCATTCAACGAATCGAGCTGTGTGCGAAGGACCGGGCCGGGAACGCCAGTTGCAGCAACAGGATCGTCGTGGTGGATCGAGTGAGCCCGACCATTGCCGTGACAACCGCTCCGGCGGTGACGAGCGAGGCGTGGAGCAGGGAACCAGTCGCAGCTCGGGTGACGATCGAAGATCCCAACCGCGACCCGGAGGCGGAAGACGTCTCCTGCGGTGACTGCACGCTGCGCGCGACGACCGAAACCGCCGCTGCCAAGACCTGGGAGCTGGCCTGTTCAAGCGACGGCAGTCATGCCATCGCTGCTACTGCCGTCGACCGCGCCGGCAACACCCAGCGCGAGACGCTGCGCTTCTTCGTCGACGCCACGCCGCCGACCATCACCATCGAATCCGCACCAGTGCCCTCCGCTGCCTGCCGCGGACAGCTCGAGCTCTCGGCGGTGCTCGACGATGCCCTGAAGGGCGAGGGCAGCCTGGACGCCCAGAGTAGCGCATCGATCTCGGCCCAGGTGATGGCGGGCGGCGCTCCGGTTGCTTCGCTGGCGCGATCGATCCTCACCGACGGCCGCCAAATGCTGACCGTCCAGCTCGATACGACCAAGGCACTCGACGGGCCGCTAACCGTGGTCTTCAGCGGAACAGACCGTGCCGGCAACGAGGCAACACCAGTGCTACGCACCGTTGTCGTCGACAACACCCCGCCCGAGGTGACCATCGACACCGTCGACGGGGTGGAAAACGCCGCTGGCTTGGTGAACCATCGCGACCCGGCGCTCGCGGGCAGCCTGAGCGAAAAATGCTCGGTGGTGACCGTCAGGATCGGGACCAACCCCTGTCCAGTGGCGCGGACAGATTCTACGTGGATGGCATGGCCGTACGCGAGTCTGTCCGAAGGGGTGTACGCCATAGCGGTCACTGCCACCGATGCCGCTGGCAACGTCGGGACAGCCACCGGCACCATCGGCGTCGATCTCACCAAGCCGGAGATCGCGCTCGTTCCCAGCGCCATCGCCGACGAGTCGGCGCTCCCGGTCTCGTTCGATGCCACCACCGCCGAGCCTGGCTACGGAACCACCAGCAAGGTCACCAACCTCGACGCCAGCACTCCGCTGGTCAGCAAGCTAGTAACCAGGTTCGCCGACCACACCGTCAATCCGATCGAGTGGCGCTTCAACGTGACCGACGGCAGGAGCGGAGTCGACGCGACCAAGACGTGGTACGCGATTCAGCCGCCAGCGGGCGGCGGCGAGGAGCT